>DASPVS010000480.1:0-11478 GCA_035622235.1 Acidimicrobiales bacterium
CTTTCTAGCGAGCTACTGCGAGCGAGTCTGTGGCGGATCGAACTCTGGTTCTGTGACTGAGATCACAGTCGCGCAACCGAAGCTCTACGGCGGCGGCCGAGACTCTCCGAGCGGTTGACGGAACCGTCCAAGCGGCGGGGCCGACTCGGTTCGACAATGATGGCCTCATGCAATTCGGACTTCAGATTCCCAATTTCTCTCTGAACATCCCGGCCGACCAGCTCTTGAACGGAGTGGCCGACCAAGCTCTGACGGCGGAGTCTGCAGGCTTCGAGTCCGTGTGGGTGATGGACCACTTCTTTCAGTTGCCTGCCTTAGGTGGCCCGTCCCAACCGATGCTCGAGTCGTACACCTTGCTCGGGGCACTCGCTGCACGGACTTCCAGGGTGATGCTCGGAACCCTCGTAACGGGGGTCACGTACCGGAACCCCGCTTTGCTTGCCAAGATCGTCACGACACTCGACGTCCTGAGCGCGGGAAGGGCGATCCTCGGAATCGGCGCGGCTTGGTACGACGTGGAGCACGAAGGTCTGGGATTCGACTTTCCGCCCGTGAGCGAGCGAATGGACCGTCTGGAGGAAGCCGTCCAGATCTGTCGGGCGATGTTCCGGGAAGAGCACCCCACCTTCGAAGGCCGTTATTACGAGATCCGCGATGCTTGGAACGTTCCGTCACCCATTCAGGATGGCGGTCCGCCGATTCTCATCGGTGGGAGCGGAGAAAAACGGACCCTCCGACTGGTCGCACGGTACGCAGACCTGTGCAACATAACCGGTGACGTCGAGACGATCCGTCACAAGGTGAAGGTTCTTCACGAGCACTGTGACGCCATTGGCCGGGATCCTCGTGAGATAACCGTCAGCCGGCTGAGCACCCTGGTGCTCACCGACTCCTCCACCGAGACAGCGAACACTTGGGACTTCCTACGTAGCGCAGTTGGAGAGGACGCAGCCGCTTTCAACGTCGGTCAGGAGGACGAGCTGGTGGATCAGGTGCGGGAGCTCAAAGACGGTGGCGTCGACTATCTGATCTTCAACATGCCAATCTCGACTCAAGAATCGATTCGCCGGGTAGGAGAAATCCTCGTCGGTGCCTTCGGTTGAACAGCATTCAGTCGGTCCGGACTGGACTTGGCGCTCGATCCCCTACCCTTGCAGTATTGAAAGTCGCCAACCATATTGCGGCCGATCACTTTCGGAACCACCAGGAAGTGCAACACACAACTCGGAACATCGAGGAGTCCCATGCCACCACACCCACAGGCCAAGGATCTCGACAGTCACCAGCGAGATACCCTGCTCCAGGTCTTTCAGCACCCGACGAGCCACAACATCGAGTGGCACGACGTGCTCGTTCTCTTGCGAGCGGTCGGAAACGTCGAGCACCGTCACGACGGCAAGTACTCGATAACGATCGGCAGTGAAAACCTCGTCATGCTCCCACCGAAGCACAAGGACGTCGATGTCCAACAGGTGGTGGACATCAGAAGGGTCCTCACAGATTCCGGGTGGGACGAAATCGTAAAAGAGTTAGAGGAGATGGGTAAAGAGGTATAGATCGCTCGTGAGGATCTAGCGACGGTATCGGGCGCCGTCAGCAGGTCAGCAGTGGCCGCTTCTGGAGTTTTTTTTTTAACCTCTTCGCCTCTCGGCTCTCCGGCTGAGCCCACATATCCGAGAACAGCTCTGAACACTTCGCGCGGCCTACGTTGGACCGTCTCCAACTGTTCCGAGGATTCCGGTGAATTTGGACCCATGCCCAAGATGATGCCCGATCGACGCGGAAAGATTCGCTTGTTTGACCTGTGCAACGATGCGCGATGAGGTGACCCGGAGATTTCGATCTGATGGTCTGTCCCGCAGCATCCCTCGGTCTCGGACAGATGCTCAACGTGCTCGGAGCGGAAGAAACCTCATTGCGGGACGTCTGACGGGACGTCTGATCCTCGAATCGCTCCCGGCCCCAGGCGCTTTCGCAGATCGGCCTCGTAGTCCCGGACCGCTGGTCCTGCGTATTGTCCCTTCAGGGCCGTGAGAACCGGATAACCGGCATCCCGTTCGGCATCCCACTCATTCGCGAAACGACCACTTTCGATGTCATCGGCGAGGTCCCTCATGGTCGGAAGGACCGCAAGGTGGTCGTAACGACCTCGACGTGTCAGCTGACCGTATTGACTGGTCGGCGAGTGGTACTCGGACTGGACCGCGTATCCGACCTCGCGAAGAAGCCTGTAAGTCCTCTCCACCTCACCCGAAAGGACCAACTCGGTGATGATCGCCTCGATCGGGATGCCATGCTCGACCATCGTCTGCACGAATGCATTGTTGACAGTCGTGAGCGCAGGGGAAAGGACTTGCTCGACGCCGAGATCCAGTACGGCTTCCTGCATCGGGGTCAACTCGATCCCACCTTGGCGCAGCCCACCGATCGCCCTGGCCACCGCGAGGACGCGCTCCTTGGCTCTTCCGGTCTCGTCCCTGTGTACACCGACGGCAGATATGAAGCCGACACCCTCCTCGAAGCATCGGCGCACCTCTGGACCGAGCATGCGCGGCGCGACCATACCGGCGTCCCCAGGAGGAGACAGACGCTCGAACGCCAATGTGTAACCCGAAGCCACGATGACACAAGAGCGATCGTGCGGCGCGAGGCCCAACATGGGCACCACGTCGTCCGGCACCAAGATGCAGATCACGTCGGCGTCGTTCGCGGCCGAGATGTCCTCGGCTTCGAATCCGTCGGATTCGGCCAACTCCCGGGTTGCATCGCGCCTAACACAGACGTGAGGTGCACAGCCGCTGTCCCTGAGGTTGAGAGCCCAGGACCGACCCTGGTTACCGTATCCGACGACAGCAATCGTCTCCCCGGCCAGCGCTCCTGGGTCAGCGTCGTCTTCGTAGTAGATCGTCGTCATTTGAAGAGTATGTCCGAACCTGGCTCCATCGTCTCCCTTGTAGTGGACTGGTGAGGATGAGCGACGTCCTTCAGACTTCCGTCGACCGGAGCCGATCGGGTGGTATTCGCAGTTCTCGTTCACCGTCGCTGGCTCTCGCCACGCTTCTCTTCGTCCTGTTTCTCACCTTCCTCGACAACACGATCGTCACCGTCGTGTTGGCGCACGTGCAGAGCGACCTGCATTCCTCGGTCAGCCAGCTGCAGTGGGTCGTGAACGGCTACGCACTGGCTTTCGCCAGCTTGATGCTGAGCTTCGGAACGATCGGCGACCTGTTGGGTCGAAAGAAAGTGATGTTGACCGGAGTAGCCGTCTTCTGCGCTGGATCGATCATCGCCGCACTTGCTCCCGACAGCGACATCCTCATTGCCGGACGGGTCGTCATGGGCGTCGGTGCTGCGGCTTCCGAGCCGGGAACGTTGTCGATGATCCGACACATCTTCCCTGACCGTGCGCAACGTGCCCGATCGTTGGGGATTTGGGCGGCCGTTTCCAGTTTGGGCCTCGCCCTCGGCCCGTTGATCGGAGGCATCCTCGTGTTCGCCTGGTCCTGGCGGGCGATCTTCTGGGCCAATGTGTTTTTCGGAACTCTGGCGCTCATTAGTGCGGCGATCGTGCTACCTGAGACCTCGGACCCGGTGAATGCCCGGTTCGACTATGCCGGGTTCCTCCTCGGAGCGCTCGCTCTTGGATCTCTCACCTTTGCGATCATCCTCGGCGAGACCCACGGATATCGAACTTGGTGGATCGATCTGATGTTCCTCCTAGCAGTCGTCGCCGCCCTGGTCTTCGTGATTTGCGAGCTCAAGGCGAAGAACCCCGTTTTGAACGTCCGCTACTTCAAACGCTCTTCTTTTGCGGGGTCGAACATCATCGCCTTCACAGTTTATTTCGGGACCTTTGCCATCTTCTTCATGGTCGCCTTGTATCTGCAAGTCGTCGGTTCGGACTCTCCGCTCCGCCTTGCGCTCAACTTTGTCCCGATGGCGGCCGGAATGGTCGTCGCTTCGGTTCTGACCGGACGCTGGGTCGCGGCGTGGGGACCGCGTATCCCGATGACGACCGGGTGTCTGCTCGCGGGTGTTGGAATCCTCCTCACCAACCACGCGATTTCCCCGAACGCGGGGATCGGTCAGATCGGCTGGACGATGTTCATCGCCGGTGTCGGCATCGGCACAGCGCTGGTCCCGGTCACTTCGGCGGCACTGGGGTCGGTGCCACCGGAGCATTCGGGCATGGCGTCATCGACCACCAACACCTTTCGGGAGCTCGGTGCCGTCGTAGGTGTTGCAGTGCTCGGATCGATCATCAACGGCCAGTTGACCGTCAATCTGGTCAGGCGACTTACACAGATCGGTATCCCCAAGCAGTTCCAGTCTCTCGTCGTTTCCGCTGTCACTACCGGTACTTATCAAGGACAAGCGAGAGCAGCTACCGCAAAGAACCATGCCATCACGCACATCGTGAACGAGGTCGTGTCGGCCGCTTACGCAGCGTTCGGACACGGCCTCCACCTCTCGCTGAACGTCGCCGGTTACCTGTTGCTCGCTTCATCGGTTCTCGCAGTGACAACGGTTTACGGTCGCAGAATCCATTTGGAGAAAGTGAACTCCCCAAACGGTCACATGCTCCATTTTTCGGTGGTCGGCAAACCTGGCATAGCCAATCCGAATTCCGAGGGGTTGCCTGCCTGAATTCGCCCGCATTACATAGCGGAGTGATCGTCGATTCGATCGGGCAGGAGCTCACTCGCCAGAATGCTCGGGCCGGAAAACAACCTTTATGGCGTGCGTGGACCCGCGGTCGATGGCGGTTTCGACGGCGTCGCGGTAGCTCTCGAGCGGAAATTCGTGCGTCACGACGACGTCCTCCGGAAGAAGGCCCGCGGCGAGGATGTCGAGCGCGCGGTCGACCGAGTGACGATGGGGTCCACCGGCGAACCCAGGCGCCGAACTGGGATCGACTGCGTGGTCGATCGACCCGACAAGCGCGACTTCCTTGTACCAGACCGGTGTCAGATCGACTTCGCTGATACCGGCGGTGCCGAGTAGAAGAGCGGTCCCGCGATGCGCGACTGCACGGAGAGCTTCGGTGACCGATTGGGGAGCTCCGACGGCTTCCACGACATAGGGGAATCCACCCATGAGCATGAGATCACGTTTCCACCCGACGACCCGCGCGTCTGCGATGGCGGCAAGCTCCTCGAAGTGTCCACCGTCGGGAGCCGCCAGGACCACGTGATCGGCCCCACATGCAGCGGCCGCGGCCGCTTGATATTCGTGACGCGCCAACACGGTCACCGGACACTTTGGGAAAAGACCCCGAACAGCTGCGATTGTCGCCAGGCCGATGATGCCAGCGCCTACTACGAGAACAGGGTCTCCGTCGTCAGGACCTGCGCGGAGGAGTCCGTGGCACGCGATCGAAACGGGCTCGTGAAGGCTCGCTGCACGATCCGATACGCCGTGCGGCAACGGATGAAGCATCGAACGGTGTGCCACTACTTCTTCGGCCCAGCCGCCGCCGAGACCCTGGGTGAAACCCAGAGTCCGCCCGCTGCTGATCACCCTGCTGTCAAGGTTGAGACACGAAGATGTCCAACCCCGCGCACAGCAGTCACATGGTGGGTCGATTCCCCTTGCAGCACAAGGAATGCACGGGTCCACCGCAACCCGGGTACCTTCCTCGTTAGGGCACTCGTCGCCGGCCTCGACCACGCGACCACCGATCTCATGGCCCAGAACGAAGGGGAGCGCCCCCATGGAAACCAGGGTCGGTGACGGTCCCGTGTTGTGAGCGAAAAGATGAAGGTCGCTGCCGCAGATCCCACCCGTCGAAACGGCGACTCGGGCCCATTGCGGGCCGGGCAGGGCCGGCTCGGGCAGATCCACGAACGAGGCTGGAAATGACCGGTCTGCGAAGTCGAATTGGACGGCGCGCACGTCGGGCAGCGTATCCCTTCCCGCTCTTGCGACACTTCGGGCAAGACGACGACATGGCCCTGACATATCCTTCTCCGATGCGCGTGCCCGACACGACCCTCGATGAAGTTCGAGAGCGCGGGTTCGCCCTTTTCGAGGGCTTTCTGGCGCCAGAAGAGCTAAGCGCTGCCAGAGAAGCTCTTTGGCTCCATTTTCCGACATCCGACCAGTATTTTTCCGATCCCGAACTTCACCAGGATTACGCGAGGAGCCAATTCGCCGGCGTCGAGGAGTTTCCCTACCGGTCCTGGGATCTCAACCGTCTCGCATTTCACCCGGACCTCGTGGATGCGGCGGAGCGTTACCTGGAAACCGACCAACTTCATCTTTACAAAGTCGAGCTTTGGGCCAAGTACGCGGGAGCAGTGAACTACGACCAGCCGCTTCACCGCGACTACGGGAGCCACAGTCTCGTCGTCCCACGACCCGAGGCGCGATACCAACAGATAACTTCGTTCATCTTCCTGTCCGACGTGACTGCAGAGGACGGGCCGACAAAGATCGTCCCCTTCGACAAGGGCAAAGACGTTCCGTTCACGCCGCTGTACATCGAATTCGGAGCTTTGCGCGACGACGAAGTCTCCGCCGTCGGTCCCGCCGGCACTCTGCTCATGTACCGAACTGACATCTTGCACAGAGGGTCGGACTTCACCGGATCAAGTAGGTCCCGATTCTCGCTACTGGCGGACTACCAAGTGAGGGGCACCACCTGGGGCGGGAAGATGGCGTGGCCGAGGCAGTCTCCGCAGCGATGGGCGAAGCTGATCCCCAAGTGCACGGTCCGCGAGCGGGACTTGTTCGGCTTCCCGCGCCCAGGCGACGATTATTGGAACGAACAGACGTTGGCAGACGTTGCGCTCAGATATCCCGGCATCGACATGACTCCGTATCGGAACAGCGCCCCCTCCAGTTCGGGGAGTCGTGAGCCAACGACGGCCACGACAAACACGACCAAGGAGAAGGGTTGACCGCCGAGCTCTCTGGACACGAGCACTCACTCCCCGACTACCGCGACCTCCCAGTCGTCCCCGGCGCACCAAGGGGCTCGTCCTGGGGTTTGTGGGGCGCGGAGGATCGTTTGGGCTGTCTCAACCTGCTTACGCCTGAGCGCGTGGCTGCAGCTACCTCTAACGTGAGGGAGGGAAGGGTCTTCAATCTCAATCTCGAGCTCGAGCTGCCCGACCCTCCGCTGTTCTCGCGCTCGGCGTTCGAACACGTCGTGCTGGGATCGGGAATCGGACACGACGACGAGCTCGTGGGCTGGAACACGCAGCGCTCGAGCCAGTGGGACGGTTTCAGACATATAAAGCATCCCGCTTGGGGCTTCTACAACGACATAGCGGACGAGGAACACGGGATGCAGCACTGGGCGCGTCGCGGGATCGTGGGCCGGGCGGTCCTGTTGGACGTCGCCAGGTGGAGATCGACCGAAGGTCGTCCGATCGTTCCCTCGGCAGCCGACGAGATCACCATCGACGATCTCAGGTCGACGATGCGTGCTCAGGGCTCGGTTGTCGAAACGGGTGACATCCTTCTCGTCCGGACCGGTTGGCTCAGCTGGTATCGATCTCTCGACGTCGCAGGACGTGAAGAGGTAGAGCGCGAAGCGATGTCGGGAACCTGCGGGTTGCAGCGGGGGGCGGAGACGGCCGAGGGGCTGTGGAACCTCCACATCGCAGCGATTGCCGCCGACAACCCCTCGCTCGAGGTCATGCCGTTCGGGTCGTGGGAGCGAGGACTGATGAAAAGTTGGAGGGAAGACCCAGAAGCTGCCGCCAACACGATGCTTCATTTCAGCCTTCTCGGTTTGCTGGGCATTCCGATCGGCGAGCTCTTCGATCTCGACGAGCTGGCAGAGCACTGTGCGGACGACGGGCGCTACAGCTGCCTGCTCACGTCCGCTCCGCTCAACCTCCATGCCGGCGTCGCGACGCCGCCCAACGCTCTCGCCCTCAAATAGATCCCGCTTACGACGGTCAACGACCCAACGCGTAAGCGGCGCGCCGAGGGTCCGCCCCACCCCAGAAGGTGGCGCTCCCCGAAGGATCCGAAGGCGGGTGCTGGCGGATCATTCCCACCGAACCCGCTTCGAATTCAAACGGCGGCCACGCGTAGACGTCATGGCCTAGAGCGGCCAGCTCGTTCAGCACCTCTTCGTCTACGCGGCCTTCGACGACCAGTTTCCCCGTGACGTGCGCGTGCGGATGGAAAGAGTCGGGAAAGGCAAATGAGACGGCTCGTGGGGCCTCGACAGCCTGTTGTTCGGTCATGCCGAAGACGTTCACGTTGAGAAACGCCTGCAGCGTCGCCTGAAGAATGACGTCGCCTCCCGGGCACGCTATCGGCCAGACGAAGCCGTCTTCGTCCAAGACGATTGCCGGTGAAGGTGTAACGCGGGGACGGAGGTTCGGGCCGAGACAAGCAGGATGAGCTCGATCGGTTCTACTTTGAACTCCCCTGCCCGAAACCATGATCCCGAGCCCCGGCACGATCGGGGCCATTGCGAGTGTGTCGCTCGGGCACGACGCGAAGGCAGTTCCTTCGTGGTCGACAACGGCGATGTGGGTCGTGGAGACCAAACCGTCCGCGGCGTGTCTGAGGGTGATGAGGTCGTCGACAACGCTGTCCGGCTTTATGAGCGAGGCAAGGTCGGCCGCGTGAGACTCCGAAATGAGAGCTTCGATGTCAACGGGTCGCGCGCTCCCGTAGTACCGCTCGCGATCCGAGAACGCGAGTTTGACGGCCTCGACGAGCAAGTGGATGTACTCGACCGAGTTGTGCTCCATCGACGACAAGTCGAACTGACCCAAGATCGCGAGCGCCTGGAGGAGCGCAGGGCCCTGCGACCACTCCCCCGGAGTCACGTGAACCGCAACCCCACCGAATGCCTGGAATCGGCGATTGGGAGCAGGGGCGATCTCGGCTCTGAATTCCGCCATATCCTCGACGGTGAGAAAGCCTCCCTGGCCGGTCACGAACTCGGCCATGATCCGGGCCGGCTCTCCTTCGTAGAAGGCGCGACGCACCGATTCGATCTCGGCAGCATGCGGGTTCTCCCAAGAAGACGTTCCCGGATCGGCAGGTCTTCCGGATCGGCTTTCGCGCTCCGCGCTCACCAATCGATGAAGAAGCCTCGCGAGGTCGCGCTGTACGAGCCGGTCTCCGGCTTTCGCCCGTCGCCCCCCTGGACAGTAGATCGCGGCCGATGAAGGCCATTTCTCGTACACCCAAGCAAACAGATCGAGTGCGGTGGCTACCGTCGCATCGAGCACAAAGCCTTCGTCGGCGAGCTCTATAGCAGGGGCGGCGACGTCGGAGAAGGACCACGTGCCAAAGCGTCCAAGAGCACTGAGCCAACCCGCGAGGGCTCCGGGGACGACGCTGGGCCCGCACCCGGGCGGCATCTCGGTCTCATAACGAGCCGAGAATTCATCGACGGTAGCCGTAGACGACCACCTGCCGACCCCGGCGACGCTCATCACCGCGTTCGAGCCCGCCGGACGGATCATGATCGGGGCTATTCCTCCGAGGTTGCACATGTCGGACTGGACGACGTTGGTGGCAAGCCCCGCCGCGACACCGGCGTCCACGCCGTTGCCACCCGCTTCGAGGACCCGGCCTGCTACCTGAGCGGTAAGCGGGTGCCCGGTCACGACCATCCACCGTTCTCCGACAAGGGTCGGGCGCGAGCTCTCGGAGGGGGGAAGTCCGCGCGGGCCTGGTCTCGTCATCGACGCGATCGTATCCATACAGATCTATACGGATTTAGGCGACGGCCGTTTCAGCGCTTGCGCCAGTCGGGGTGTAGGCCGTGTTCTAGCGCGAAGCGTTGCGCTTGTACCGTTTTTCCGTTGAGATCCTTCGCCTCGGATGAAACGGCCAACCATGCGATGACCGATGCGGGCACCGATGGTGGAGCCCCGGGGTAACGACCTTCGAGACCGAGAGAAGCTGCATTGACTTTCTGCCGCTCAGTTTCTACGTACCCGGGGTCGACGTTGTGGATGCGAATCCCACTATCTTCGAGCTCCAAGGCCAGTATCGGTGCAAAGCGGTGGAACGCGGCCTTCGAAGCCGCATAGGCGACACCCCACCCGCCGGATCCGACCGGTGCGGCAGGATCACCGGTTGCGACATGGGAGGACACATCGATGATCACGCCCCCACCCGCGCGAAGCATCGGCGCGAGCACCGCCTTGATGAGGACCGCCTGCGCCACGACATTTGCCCGGAGCTTTCGTTCGAGCTGTTCAATAGTGAGGTCGAGGAAGGGCACCATACTTCCGGGACCTGTGTCGACGGCGTTGTTCACCAGGACGTCGATGTGACCCCACGCCTCGATGGTCGTTTGCACCGCCGCGCGCAGTGACCTGGAATCATGGAGATCTACGACAACCGGCAACACATTTGTGCCAATCGCTCTTATCGCGCGCGAGGTTTCGTCGAGGCTCCCAGGAAGGCTCCGACCTCCACCGGTGTCGGACTCGTCCACTGCATCGCCTTCGTGCAGCGTCCGGGCAGTGATGGCGACGTCGAATCCGGCTTCGGCGAGGGCTATCGCAGCTGCCCGCCCTATTCCGCGGCTGGCGCCGGTGACGAACGCGGTGGCACGTCGGCCCGGTTCTCGATTCGACATCTGGCGATTGTCCGTCATGTCATCTTCCGAACAAGAGTTGCGCACCGTCGAACGTTCTCGGCGCTGCCCGGCATAGAGCTCGGGTCGAGCATCCAATGAACCATCAGCTCGTCAGACACGGCGATCAGAAACGACGCGATGTTTCACTTTTAGGACGTACATATGATCATCGGGTGTCCGCAACGTTACCGCCTGGGCCTCCGTTGCCGGCATTCCTCCAAGTGGTGCTCATGTTCTGGAGACCCGAAAGGTTCCTCGAACTCTGCGCGCGCCGCTACGGGCGGGCGTTCACGCTCCGGCTGGGCAGGATCGGGACCTACGTTTACCTGACCGATCCAGAAGACATCCGCGCCGTATTCCGCGGCGACGCGCAGACGTTCCACGCCGGGGAAGCGAACGGGCTCTTCCTAGAGCCGGTGCTGGGATCGAGCTCGGTGCTGGTGACCGACGGACCTGTGCACCAGCGTCAACGACGGCTCATGATGCCCGCTTTCCACGGAGACTCGGTCGCGACTCTCGCGCCGGTGATGGCCGAGATCGCTGCTCACGAGATCGACACATGGCCGGTCGGCGCGACGTTCGCTTGCCGTCCGCGACTGTCCTCCATCACCCTCGAAGTCATCCTCCGCACCGTCATAGGAGCCGAGGACGAGGTGAGCCTTCGAGGTCTGCGCGAGGCCCTGCCACCGCTCGTCGATCTCGATCTGCTGGCCTTGATGCAGTTCGCACTGCCTCAACTGCGAAGCAAATGGCCTTGGAAGCGATTTCGCGCGATCGAAGAACGGGCGAACGCGGTGCTCCTCGCCGAGATCATCCGGTCCCGTGCCGATCCTGATCTCGAGTCCAGATCGGACGTTCTCTCGAAGCTCGTTCAGGCGAGAGACGACACAGGCGCGCCGATGACGGAC
>DASPVS010000481.1:0-12536 GCA_035622235.1 Acidimicrobiales bacterium
CGGGCACCCTCGACACCGATCAATCTCGACTGCGTCAACTGATGCAGTCAGGCGCAACCCTCGTCGTCACCGACACAAACCGCAAAGAGGCCTTCCGTTGGGACACACTCGCAGCGAATTACGGAAGCACCGAGACGCCCTCGCAGAATCCTCAGACGACGGACTTGAGCGACAGCCCGATCGAGCTCTTCCCACACGCCGGGATCGATGCGAAATCCATCGCGAGCTACGTGGGAGCTGTTTCGGTCGATGCGTCGTCGTACGGGAATTCGGTTTCTTACACGCCCGAGGACCGCGCGTACAGCGCAATCGACGGCAACCTCGATACGAACTGGGAAACCGGGACCTTCGTACCCGACCCGAAGGGACAGTGGTGGCAGATAAAGACGTCTCGTCCCGTGACGACGGATCACATAACACTCGTTCAACCACTGACCGGTGACATCAGCCGTTGGATAACCAAGGTGAAGCTCAGCTTCGACGGGTCCCACCCTCTTTACGTGAACCTCGGCCCGTCTTCGAGAACGCCGACCGGTCAGATCGTTCCCTTCAGCACGCGGACATTTCGCACCTTGCGAATTACGATCGAGTCGACGAGCGACAACCACGCGTCCACCAAAAGCGCGGCCGCAGTTGGGTTCGCCGAAGTGGAGATCCCGGGCGTCCACGTCTTGGAAGTGATCGACATGCCTTCCGACCTGCTCTCGGCCGCCGGTACCGCGTCGCTTTCGAACCGGCTCGTGCTTTCGATGACCCGCGAGAGGGTTTCACCGTTTCCTCCGCGCGACGACCCGGAGACCAACATCGTCCGACAGTTCACGTTGCCGACGAGCCGGACGTTCAGCCTTTCGGGAACGGCCAGCATCTCCCCGCTCATCCCCGACGACGAGATAGACCGGCTGGTGGGCAGGTCGGGCTTCTCCGCCGACGGGATCGTCGCTTATTCGGAGGGGAGGCTCCCGGGAGATCTGAAGGCAGGCGCGGCGGCTGCGATCGACGGGAACCCGGCGACCGCTTGGGAGCCCGGCCTCGGCATACAACACGTGGTCGGATCGTGGATGCAGTTCGACCTGCCGCGAACGATCAGCTTCGACCATCTGAACCTTCAGATCATCGCCGACGGGCTCCACTCCGTGCCGACGAGCATCACGATCGACAACGGGAACGGCGAGGTACGCACCGTGCACCTCCCCGCGATTCCCGACCGCCACGCGGCCGGCGCAACGGCGTCGGTACCCGTCCAATTCCCGGCGATCACAGGAAACCGGTTCCGATTCACGATCACCTCGGCGCGGCTCGAGTACTCGCCGAACTATTTCTCCTATACCCCGCTGGCGCTCCCGGTGGGGATCGCGGAGCTCGGTATACCCGGCGTCCAGATCCCGCCGGTACCTAGCCAACTTCCCGGAACATGCCAGGCGAACCTGCTCAGCATCGACGGCAAGCCGATCGACGTCCGAGTGGTCGGGAGCACTGCCACCGCTCTCGAAAACGGCGAGATGCCCGTCGAACCCTGCGGCCCCGATGCAAACGGGATAACACTCGGGGCCGGAACCCACCTGCTTCAAACGGCCATCGGTCACACGACCACTACTGGCTGGAACCTCGATCAGCTCGTGTTCGACTCCGCGCCGGGAGGCAGGGCCGCGTCACCGCTATTCGGTGCACAGACCAATGTTCCGGTCGTTTCGCAACCGACGACGACCGTCTCCGCGCCGACGCCCGGGCCCGTCCCGACGGTGTCCGTGATCTCACAGAATTCGACCGGCCAACAATTGCGCGTGAGCGGCGCGAGCGGGCCTTTCGAGCTCGTGTTCGGCCAGAGTCTGAACGCAGGTTGGAAGGCGGTCGCGTCTCCCGCGGCTGGAGCCCGTTCGGGCAGTCATTCCGTCACCCTCGGGTCGCCGGAGCTGGTAGACGCGTTCGCGAACGGTTGGCACCTCGATTCCTCGCAACTCGCGGCGCTCGGAGCAACCGGAACAGGGGGGACCGGGACCTTCGAAATCACACTGACGTGGGCACCGCAGAGAGCTGTATGGGCGGCGCTCTTGATCTCCGCCATCACGGTCGCCGTATGCATCGTTCTCGTGCTCCTCGGCTTTCGCAGACGGCGTCGGGCCGCTCCCCGCCACGCTTCGACGCCGTCGCCGAGAGCTTCCTCCGACAGGGGACCTGCAACGCCGAGACTGACCTTGCCCGGAATTCGGCGCGTGCGCCGGCCGCGCTGGTGGTTGATCCCGATCATCTCGGTGGTGACAGGAGGTGTCGCAGCGGCTATCTCCGCGCCTCTCGTCGGGGCCGCCGCTGCTGGCGTCACGGCGTTGGTGCTCGCAGTGCCTGTGCTTCGAGCTGCCTCCGCACTCATCGCCTTGGGTTTTCTCGTCGCTGCTGTGGTGAGCGTCGTCGGAGGCCAGGCGATGCACCCGGTGGCAATGAGCTCGAACTGGCCCTCCACGTACGAAGCAGCAGGAACGCTCACCTGGATAGCGGTCGTGTTCCTGGGCGTCGACGCAGTCACCGAACGTTCCATGCGTGCCCGTTGAGCGCCGCAGATCCGGCTCGTTCGGATCCGAAGACGCAAGTCGCGCACCGGTATCATCGGGACCTGTGACATCGGCCCCGCCGCCGCGTAAAAGCGGCGTCGGTAACGGCCTTGCCCCACGCCTCGTCGGCCTCGCGGTCCTCGCCGTCTGTGGAGTGGCTCTGGTCTCCGGCGCGTTTCACGGTGCGCGCACCGCTGCGCGCTACGACGACGCATCCGCGAGCACCGCGAGCAGACACGACACCGCTTATTACACGTGTGTCGACCGGCAGGTACACAGCGTCGTACGGCCAGGGGAGCTCGTCACACTGCCGACGACGAACTTCGAGAATTTCGTCACCCTGCTGCGCTCTTCGGGAAGCTGGCTTGCGTTCGCGCCGCGTCCTTCCGAGGCCCGACTGAGCTTGAGCCTCGAGGACACGTCCGGGAAGGGCACCTGTTCGGGAACCTTGGTCGTGGCGACGACGATCACGGGTCCGGGGCGTGGGACCGTAGTGGCCGGACACGGCTCGTCGCTTCCCGGCCATGGGTTCCCTCCGCTCCCGCCGCTATGAGCACCGGAGCCGGCACGGTTCTCACGGTCGTGGTGCTGAGTGCCGCCGGGACCCTTCCGGTGTTGGCACTCGTCGGCTTTCGTTGGCCTTCTGTTCCCTTGGCACCGCTCGGTGGCGCGCTCCTCGCGGCGATCTCGGCGATCCCCTTTCTTGTGGTGGGTGGATCGCCTATCGGTTGGTTCGTAGCTCTCACCCTGTTATGCGCCATCGGGACGCTCGCCGTGTGGGCGAAGAAACCAGAGCTGCGCCCCGCTCGACGGGTACCGAATCGAAGGCCGCTGCAGGTGGCCATCGCGGCGTTCGCGATCGGCGCCACGGCAGCCTCCGCGCTACGCAGCCTGTCGAATCCGTCGATCGGGTTCGACACCCGAATGATCTGGTTCTTACGGGCGGGATGGTTCCTCCAGTCACGACATCAGGCGTTGGCGGATATTCGAAACCCCGGCCTGGGCCCGACCCACGCCTCGTATCCCCCTCTCGTCAGCATGGTCGTCGCATTGGCGTGGCGTCTCACCGGCACGCATTCGGACCGTCTCGGCGTCGTAGTCATCGCGCTCTTGAACGTGTGCGCGCTTGCAGCGACAGGATGGTTCGTCGTCGAAGCCGGCAGGCGGTTGGCGCACGACACGCGAGCGCCTGCTCTGGTTTTTTGGAGTTCCGTAGCGGTCGGGATCTCGCTCATCTTGATCGCGGCGGGCGTCACCTCTCCTTTCTTCACGAACGGTTACGCGGATCCGCTGTGGTCGCTCGCAGCGGTCGGCGCCGTTGGCTACGGGCTCGTACTGCCCCGAGCGTCTTCCAACGTGGCGATCGCCGGGCTTCTCGCGGGCGTAGCCGCCTTCACCAAGGTGGAGGGCACCGCGGTCGCTGCCGTCGTTGTCGTCCTCGTCACCGTCCGGGTGCTCTGGAGCGACCGCGAACACTTGCGTGGTGGCGTCGCTCTGGGACTTTTGGGACTCGCGTCCGTGAGCGTCTGGTCGCTCGTCATGCGTCTACTCCACGCGAGCGCGGACGTGAACACGAGCGGTGTCGCCCTGGGATCGCTCACTCAGCGGACGAGATCGACTTTCGACGCGGCTGCGCCGTACCTGCACGTGCTCGAGTTGGCTGCGGTCGTGAGTCTCGTCGCCTTTCTGGCGCTGCGGATCGACCGCCGGCGCGCGGGGCTCGGCAGCGACGGTTGGACGTGGGCCGTGCTCGCGGCGGCGGTGACGATGCTCGGGATCGCATACGTGACAGGCCCCGGCAACATCGAATTCTGGCTGGTCTCGTCGATCCACCGGACGACGATGTACCCGGCTCTTCAAGCTTGGTGGATCGTCGCGATCTGCGGGCTCGTGAGATTGGCGGCGTTTCTCGGTCCCGCAGGCGAAGACTTGAACGCGAAGGACACCGACAAAGAGGACGACGCATTCGCAAAGGACACGGGCGCAAAGCACACAGGCGCGCACAGCCCGAGCGAGGACCTGCCACGCGTCGGGTCCGAGGACCCCGTACCGTACGCAGGAACCCCATGACCGTCACCGACCGCACCAGCACACCGGCGTCTCCTGCGTCGTCGGAACCCGACGCCCGCGAGAGACCGAGAAGACGCGGCGGCGGGCGGCGTGTCGCGCCGCTCGACGGGGTGAGAGCGGTAGCGGTCACGGCTGTTCTGCTCGTCCACGGCGGGGTGTCGTGGGCGGGTGGTGGCTTTCTCGGGGTCGACGTCTTCTTCGTGCTGTCGGGTTTCCTCATCACGTCGCTCCTGTGTTCGCAATTCGAGCGCACAGGAGGAATCCGCCTCGGCGCTTTCTGGGCCCAACGTGCTCGTCGGCTCCTCCCCGCTCTCGTCGTGACGTTGTTGGGCATTGCGGTGTACGCACGGGTCTTTGCGTCCACGACAAATCTTCAAAGCTTGAGAGCCGACGCCATCTCCACGCTTCTCTACGTGGCGAACTGGCATTTCATCTTGTCGTCGCAGGGGTATTTCGCCGCCGGTCAACAATCTCCTCTGCTTCACACTTGGTCACTTGCAGTAGAGGAGCAGTACTACCTGATCTGGCCGCTCGTGGCGCTGTTCGTGCTGAAGCGTTCGGGACGGAGGGGAATGGCGGTCGTCGCGGGCGTGGGCGCGCTTGCGTCCGCAGCTCTCATGGCGTCGCTCTACAGCGCCGGTTACTCGGTCGACCGGCTCTACTACGGCACGGACACTCGCGCACAAGCCCTTCTCGTGGGATCCTTCCTCGGGGCCACGGGAATTGCGCCGCTCAGGACCGCCGCCGGCACTGCGATCGAAAAAGTGAACGCGAGTCGCCACAAACTTTCACGAACTCGGTTCGTCGTAGGCATCGGGCTGTTTTGTACAGTCGTCCTTCTCTGGTGCTTCCACGTGTTCGGAGGAGGACCGGCATTCCTTTTCGAGGGGGGATTCCTACTCGTAGCTTTGGCTGCGGCAGGGCTGATCGCTTCGGTCGTGATCGTTCCCCGTTCGCTTCTCGGAAGAGCTCTTTCGCTTAGCCCGGTGGTCTTCCTCGGGCGGATCTCCTACGGCGTGTACCTGTACCACTGGCCGCTGTTCCTCGCGATCAACGGCGCGCACACCGGCCTTCGCGGTGCCGAGCTCCTTGCGGTCAGGCTGGCCACGACTCTCGTCGTCGCGACGGCGTCGTTCATCTTCTTGGAGGAGCCGATTCGGACGCACCGCTTCCTTCCGCGTTGGCGCGCCGGCTGGGCGATCGCCGGCGCGTCGATCGTGCTCGTCCCGACGTTGCTCGTGAGCACGGTTGCGACCGCTGCACCTAGCGTGGGCACCGTCGCTCGATCGGCGCTTTCTGGCCCACTGCGTTCCGAGCTCCAGGCCGCGGGAGCCTTCGGCGCGCGACCGATACGTTTCATGGTGGTCGGTGACTCGATCGGTTTGACCTTGGGGATGGGACTCTCCTACCACTCAGCCGCCCATTTCGGAGTCGACGTCGACGATCAGGCTTCGGTCGGATGCGATCTCGATCCGAATGTCCTGCCGTTCGTCGACGGCGTCGCCGGCCCTTACAAGCGCGGCTGTCCCGACTGGCAGTCCGCTTGGCCGAAATTGGCGACCGCCCGCCACGCGGACGTGGTCGGCATAGTGCTCGGTCGCTGGGAAGTTGCAGACCACTTCTATCGAGGCGCGTGGAGGCACGTAGGACAGCCGCTCTGGGACGACCACATCGAAGCCGAGTTGGGCCAAGCCGTGCGAAGCCTCTCGTCGCGAGGAGTAAAAGTCGTTCTCTTCACGATGCCGTACGTGGACCCATCTCAAGAAGCTGCGGACGGCACGCCTTTTTCAGAGAACGACCCGCGTCGCGCGGACTTCTATAACAACGACGTGCGGGCGGTCGTGAGCAGGTACCCACACGCCGCCACGCTCGTGGACTTGAACAAGCTCCTCGATCCCGATGGGAGCTACGAACCTACGATCGACGGCATCGATATGAGATGGACGGACGGGATCCACATCTCCCTCGACGGTGGAATCTGGCTACAGCCCCGCATTCTGCCGGTGGTCGCCAGTCTGGGTCTCCAAGCGCGTCAGGCGCGCCAAGGCCGTTAGCTCGTCTATGAGGCAGCGCTGAGAGACACCGCTAGGGACATCGCTAAGAGACACCGCAAGAGAGCTTGGCCATCCAGGTCGGGACGACCGGTGCTTGCGGTGGAAGCGGTGGAGGCCCTGTCTGCGACAAACGTTGGTGTACCGCTCCGAGCTCCAGAATTTGAGGGAAGAGTTTCGGAGCCAGCCACTCTCCTGCAGCTTCGGTGAAGTGCGCTCCGTCCGCACACCGCACCTTGACTCCGTCCACAACACTCTGGAAGGAACCCCCCGGCGATACCATCCCACCCAAGTCGAAGACCGACGCGACCCCCCGGCTGTCTCGAGCGACCGATCGGATCAACGCGTTCACTCGATCTGCGCGCGAAGGGTCGTCCTCGGGGAAAGGTGCTCCCGACGGTTGCTCCCCCGTGTCGTAGTAAGGGCTCGTCAACAAAAGAACGTGTGCGCCACGCGACGAGAGAACCGTCACCGCTTCTCGCAGCCGCTCGTCGACCCACGACGCGAACGCTGGATCCCCTACATCCGTCCACTGGCCGTCCATCTGTTGATCGAATGTCTCGCCGCGCGCCAGGTACACGACGACGTCAGGATTGAACTCGTCGACCCAACGCGCCCACGTCTGCAACAGCGCGTCCGGCTTGCCGACTTGGCAGGGCGGGCCCGGCGGCGCGTCGAACCCGCTGAACTCGAACTCCACGTCCATCGACACCGAACAGCCTGGCGATCCTTCGTTGACCAACTCGACCCCGTAACGCGGCGCGACGATTCCCAAGCCCGCCGCGAGCGTTCCCGCCAGGGAATCGCCGACCACCAGCACACGCGTGAGGTGCCCCGGTCGCACCGAAGCGTCAACGCCTGCTGTGGCAGCCGACTCCGAAGAGGACGCTCTCGTCGGTGTCGGCTCCTCGGAGAGGCTCGTAGTGGTCGACTGCCCGGACGAGCCTGTCGTGATCGACGAGGATGCCGGCATCGACGCCGAAGCGGGAACAGTCGCCGCGGGCCCGAAATTTGCGAGCATGACCACCGCGCCCACCACCGCGACGGAAGCGGGGGCTGCGATCCATCCTCGCCAGGATCGCAGCAACTCCCCGTGGCGGATGGGCTTCTCGATCAGCCGGAACGAGGCGATCGCGAACAGAAGCGTGCACGCAAGGCGGATCGCGAAAAGCGGATATCCGGTGAGACCCGTGCGAGATCCCGTTATGACGAGAAACAGCGGGAGGTGCCACAGATAAACCCCGTACGAGATCCGACCCAGAGCCCGAAGGGGGCGCACCGAAAGCGCTCTCGTGAGCGGTGAGGCCGCGATGGTGACGGCAGGGATCAGCACGAATGCCGTCGCGATGGCCGCCAAGAGGAATCCACCTTCGAAGACGAAGGGCCCCGATCCCGATGCTTGGTGCCACAGGAGCAACGTCACAACGGCGCCGGCGACACCGAGGACGGTCAGAGCTCGCCGCGCCGCGCCCGAGCTCATCTCCCACGATCCGCGCCGTTGGGCCCAGTCGCAGAGCACGACAGCCAGCGCCGCACCCACGAGCAACGACTGTGCATGGGTGTCGGTTCCGTAGTAGAGGCGCGAACTTCCGGCGCCCGAGCGGTAGAGCAGCATCATCTCGAGCGCAGATGCGAGAGCACCGGCGAGGCAGACGGCCAGGAGCGTCCTCGTGCCGCGGCGCTTCAAGACGACGACGAGCACGAGCGGCCAGACGAGATAGAACTGCTCTTCGATCGCGAGTGACCAGGTGTGGGTCAGTGGTGATGTGGCCCAGGACTGTGCGAAGTAGTTGGATCCCGATGCGATCAAATGCCAGTTCCCCACGTAGAACAGCGTCGAGAGCGCGTCGGCTCGCAAATCGGAGTACGAACCCGGAAGCAGACTGCGAGCTGCGCCGAGAACCAAGAGGAGCAGCAACAGAGCGGGAAGAAGGCGACGTGCTCTTCGGCCCCAGAACGCGGCCAGCTGAATCTTCGAACGCCGCGACCACTCGTCGAGGTGAAGGCTCGTGATCAAAAAGCCCGACAGCGCGAAAAACGCGTCCACGCCCAGAAATCCACCCGGCGCGACACCGAGCCCGCCGTGATACGCCAGAACTGCCAGGACGGCGAGCGCCCGCACGCCGTCGAGCGCAGGTAGGTTTCGAGGAAACGAAACCGGCTTCACGCTCTCCGACACCCCCCTGATGCCCGTGTTCGCACTACAGACGCTTATCGACGCGTCGACGCCGAGCTGCTCATCTCCTCCGCCAAGGCCTGCAACGTAGAGCGTGCCGTCGCTTCCCACGTGAGCGAGCTCGCTCGGTCGGCCGCTGAAACGGCCATACGCTCGCGCATGAGGGAATTGGTGAGAAGCGTTTGCAGCGCCGCCGAGAACTCGCCCGGGTGGTCGACCAGGAGCCCAGTCACACCGTCGACCACCGCGTCGGCGTGCCCTGCGATCCGCGTGGCCACGGCCGGTGTACCGCAGGCGGCCGCTTCGCTGAGTGTCATTCCCCAGCCTTCGCGAAGGGAGGTGGCGGCGACGACCCACGCCCGGTGGTACCAGGAGATCACCTCGGAGTCACTGAGCCTCCCAGGCATCTGGATCCAGGACTCAGCCCCCAGGCGTCTTCTGAGCTCCTCGAGACGAGGGCGTTCGAAGCCCTCGCCGATGATCACGGCCTCGAGCGACGGGATCCACTTTCTTGCTTGAGCCAAGGCTTCGATGAGGAAGTCGAAGCGTTTTACGGGAACGAGCCGTCCTACTGCCACTACGAGCGGCGCTTCGGACTTGGCGTCCTCGGCCGGCGGGAACTGCGCGAAGCGCTCCTCCACACCGGGAGGCACGACTTTGATCCTTTCGGCGTCGAGACCGAGAAGGGAGACGATCTCGGTGCGCGAAGACTCGGACAAGGTCACGATCGTGCTCTTCCGGTACAGGAGCGGCGCGACCGAGCGCTCGATCGATTCACCCAAGCGCGCCATCCACGCCGGCAGCACCATTCCCCACATCTCAGCGTGGACGTGATGCAGGAACACCAAACGAGGACCCCTGTACCAGAGCGGGGAGAAGAACGGCATGCCGTTCCAGATCTCGACCAGCCCCTCACCCCGGCGCGCCGACATCGTGAAGCCCTCGCGCGCCACCATCGGGAAGACGCGGTAACGGCCTCCCCGGCGAACCGCGGTGTAGCCGTCGCGCTCCAACAACTCCGCCTGGCCGACCACGCTCGAGGTCCGGACCGTCACGTCTATCCCAGCCGCTGCCCACTGGGTCGCGATGCGGTGGGCGTGCAACTCGGAGCCACCGGCTTCGGGGTCGTCCAGGTCGCGCCACGCCACGAACTGTGCCCTTTCGAGGCCAACCTCCTGCGCTATGGCCTTGAGGCCGGCGGCGGCGGACTCGCTCGGGACTGCGAGCGTCGCCCCCTGCGCGGTGGATCCGACGCGTCCCAAAGCATCGGAAGGAGCCCCGACCGCATGCGGGGTTCGCAAGGCGACGCGGGCTTCCTCGGTCTCTTCAGCTTCGCGGAGGACGCGAATCACCTTTCCCGGTGCAGAATTCGTCCCGGTGCGTGAAGAAGCCTGGCCGCCAACTACGACAGCCCGGGGACGCGCGTACGTCCCTGTTTTGAGCTCGTCCCCTTCGACGTGGGTCATTCCTGTTCCGCACCCAGTACGCGGGGATCTACCCGGTACGCCGGACGAGGCTAGCGCCATCCTCACACAAAGAGCGGCATTGTCCCCGTGTACCCTTGCTTCGCCGTGACGATCCAGGGTGACCGCGTGACAGGCCCGCTCCCGACCCGTCCGGCGCAGAGCACACCGACGACCGCGGTCACCGGCCGTCACCTGCCTTCGCTCGACGGTCTGCGAGCGTTCGCGGTCGGCGGGGTAGTCGCATATCACTTGGGATGGGGATTTGCGTCGGGCGGCTTCCTCGGGGTCGACCTGTTCTTCGTCCTCTCCGGCTTCCTCATCACGACGCTGCTACTCGAGGAGTGGATCTCCTCGGGAACCATCCGTCTCGGAGCGTTTTGGGGCCGGAGAGCGAGACGCCTCTTGCCAGGTCTCGTGCTGTTGCTCGTGTGTCTGGGGCTCTTCGTCGTACTCGACGGCCGTTTCGGAGGCCCCGGTGCCACGGCGGGAATCGACTTCCACGGACTACGTGACGACGCGCTCGCAGCGCTCTTCTACGTGGCCAACTGGCACTTCATATTCGAGCACCAGTCCTATTGGGCACAGTTCTCGGCGCCCTCACCACTGCAGCACACGTGGTCTTTGGCGATCGAGGAGCAGTTCTACCTCGTCTGGCCCCCTCTGCTCCTCCTCATCTTGCCCCGCTTGCGCGTGCACTGGCGCAAATGGCTGAGCGCTCTGGCGGTCGTTGGGGGACTGGCGTCCGTCGTGGCGATGGCTGCGCTCTACCAAAACGGAAATCCGAACCGTGCTTATCTCGGTACGGACACGCGCATATTCGACATGCTCGCCGGCGCCGTGGTCGCCGCCGTCGCCGCTGGTAGGAGCCAACCCGGGCCCGTCGCGCGGCGGGCGCTGCACTTGTCCGCAGGCGCGTGCGCCGTGGTCCTGGCGATCTTCTGGGCGACCGCAGGCTCGGCGAACGGTGTACCGAAACCGTGGATGTTCCGCGGGGGATTCGCAGTTTGCGCGATCTTGGCCGCGATCGTGATCGCAGACGTACGTCAATTCCGTTCCGGACCACTCGGGCGCGTGCTGGCCCTACGGCCGTTGCGATGGATCGGAATGATCTCGTACGGCATCTACCTCTGGCACTGGCCGGTGATCGTCTATCTAAACCCGGCCCGAACCGGTCTGACCGGCTGGGTCCTCGATGTCGTGCGGATCGTGGTGATGGTCGCAGCGGCGGCCGCGAGCTTCTATCTAGTGGAACGCCCGATCCGGCGAATGCGGTTCACCACACCCGTCCGTCGCGCCCTCGTTCCGGTGGGAATCGCCACCGCGGCGGCCGTGGTCGTGGTCGCCACGATCCCTGCTCTGTCGATCCCAACAGGTGCCACACCTGCGGCCGCGGCCGTCCAACCAACCTCCCTCAGATCCGTGCCGGGTTCCGGCGGGTTCGGCAAGGAGAGACCGATAAAGCTCCCGACTGCAAGGCACGTAAGCCCCGGTGACCCGTTGAGGATCCTTCTGTTGGGCGATTCGGTCATGGAGACCGCCGAACCGGCGATAACGGCGGCTCTCGACTCGACCGGTGATGTTCATGTCTTCGACGATGCGTTTCCGGGTTGGGGACTCATAAACGACACCGGGTGGCGCCAAGGCCTTCCCGCGCTAGTCGAGCAGGATCGGCCGGACCTCGTGATCGCCATGTGGGGTTGGGACGACACCGAAGCTCAGGAGCACCCTGAGGCTTACAAGACCCTCCTAGAGCAAGCGCTACAAACGCTCACCACGCCCGGAAGTGGCGTCGCGGGCGTGATGCTTCTCCAGTACCCGCCGATGGGCGGGGGTCCGGACAGCGACTACACGGTCCAACGCCAGCGCGAAGAGGGCGACGCCGCGTGGGAGCGGATCGCCGCGGAGATGCCCAAGACCTACCCGGGCCAAGTGATGTACCTGCCTCTCTCACGCGCGATCGCGCCCAAGGGAAAGTTCACGGCTTGGCTACCGCCTGCGACGAGGCCGAAAGCCCCGCGCTCGGAGTGGGTGAGGGTGAGGATGATCGACACAGTCCACTTCTGCCCGGCCGGCGCCGCCCGCTACGCCCAGGCTCTGCTGACGGACCTGACCGAGGTTTACCATCTACCCGCCCCGCGACCCGGGTGGTCATCAGGTACGTGGACGCAGGATCAGAGCTATCGCAATACGCCAGGTGCCTGTCCCGACGACCATCCCTGACCGGACCAGC
>DASPVS010000482.1:0-5104 GCA_035622235.1 Acidimicrobiales bacterium
GTATCCGCGGCAGGAGCTTCGGGGTTCGAACGATCGGCGTGGCCCGTCCGCCGTTTCGCCTGGCCCTCCGGTTTATCAACCCCCTGGGCACCGGCGAGGTGTTGACTCCGCAGTCACTTCTCACCATTAGGTAGGAGAAGAAGCCTGAGATAGAGGACAGCCGCCGCGCGACTGTGCGCGAAGATAAACCTGAACCGCCATCGGAGATGCGCACCACGTTCACTCCGGCCCGCGGAGCGCGCTGAGCTGCGACGAAGTCGATGACGTCTCGCGAGGTAACTTCCGACGGTTCCTTCCGCGCCCAACAGAGGAGCACCTTGAGGTCAAACGCAGTCGCGAGCACCGTGTTTGGGCGCGCTCTTGCCCTAAGGAAGATCAGGTAGGCGTCAGCGAGCTCGTGCCCGATGCGAACGGTGAGTTCGCCGGCGGGATCCACCGCCTGTTCGACACGCAACGAGCGGTCCATTTGGGGTCTCCTTCCACTGGGAGAAGACCACCTTGGCGGTGGAGTCCACCCAGCTGGTGGATGACCCACATATCACGCAATACATCGCGGGTTCGTGACGGTACCTCGGACTCCCTCTATTCTTCTTCACGCCTGACTTCGGAGGCTGGGGGCGAAGATGGAGCGCGGCGGTTTGGTGGCAAAAACAGGCTCGTCGTCGTTGTCCGCCGCCCGATGGATTGAGGACCTCGTCAGGGACTACAGGCTATTTCTTAGTAGACGGCCCTGGTCCTTTCAGACGGGTCGTTACCCGGTCGCACTTCTCGTGACGATCGAACGCCATTGAGAAAGGGGGTGGCAGCGGGGTGTCCGGACTACTGGTGGTACAGGTCGTGGTTGCGGTCGTCATTGTCGGCGCCCTAGCCGCGTATTGGCTCTTCGTTATACGAAATCAGGCACGTAATGAGCACGCCAGGCTGAAGGAGCATGCCAGAACAATCCGTGCACACTACGCGGCTGTCGAAGCGGCTGAGGACAATCCTGCCTTCTCACCCGATGCGATCCGAGAATTCGTCACCTTGGTTGTTGCCCTCGCGAACAACCTGTGGCGCACCGAAGATTCAAGTGGGCTTGCGGGACGCCCCGACGCGACTCTCGTCAGAGCGTGGGCTCGCGCCAGGCAATCCTGGCTTGGCCTCGATCTAGAGATCAAGAGGAGGCCTTCGATCGATCTCCTTCGGATCGTCAACCGTGAGAATGAGGAAGAGGACCGCGTCATCGTCCGAGTGCGCCTGTGGGTTCATCGCAAACACCCGACTTTCGAATTGACGGTTCGCCACGTTCACCTGGACGAGCGCTGGACCCTCGGCCGCAGTAACGGTCACTGGGTGCTGCTGTCTGTCGACGGCAATCCGTTAGCTGGTCCGGTTCTCACCGCTCCACTAGTTCCCACCCCCGCCTACGACACCGAACGGCTGCGCGAAGAGAGTCTTGCCGACCTGGCCAGCGGAACGAAGGTCGCTGACGACGTCGTCCTGAGCGACCTCGTATCCGAAGACCAACCTCCGGCTCTCGCTCTCATGGATCTCTCCGTTCTAGAGGGTCGATTCATGCCTGCGGTCGTAGCAGGCAGCCTTGCGCATCTCATAGAGGCGTGGGAAGAGGCCACGACCGGATCGGAGAAGCCCTTTAAAGTGCTCGCCGGCGCCGAGGCCAGAGCAGCGTTGCTCCAGCCTGGGCCTGGCGCCCGAATGGTTATTTGCGACGCAGTTTTACAGTCGTGGGAACCAACGAGGCTCGAGATATCCCAGCGGCCGTATGCAATCGAGGTCACGTTGCATGTAGATGCTGTTCGCTACGTAGTGAGCGGCAGCGGCGAGCATCTCGCAGGGAGTGACAGGGAGTCTCACAAAATGCTCCTGAAATGGACCCTCCAGCTCACCGATTCATCCCGGGTTCCATGGAAGCTGGTCGTCAGTAGTAGCCCGGCTGACGCGATACCTGGGTGGGGCTAATTCCGGACCCACCATCCGCAACGTGCCGGTTATAGCGACCCTGTTCGAGGCGCTGATCTGAACGGAAGGACCGCTGACCTCCAAGCACCAGACCCGCATAGGCGATCCAGCGGATCAACCACCATCCGAGGTGGACGATCATCACCGGGCCAAACACGACAAGGGGACCGCCGTAGTCGCTAAACCGCCTTCGGGGTTCAGATCGCTGCAGCCACCGAGGGACGTAGAAGACGCTCAGGGGTTGCCGGAACTTGGACGGCGGCGGAGCCGCTGGGCGGTGTCGCACGACTTGAACATCGACCTACGGCAGCGGCCAGTTGATAGCGCATACGTGCCGTGGTCGCGCACCTCGAGTTGATGTCGACCTGCGCTGTAACGACACGGGCTGAGCGATCCAGCGTGAGTTGACGGTCTCCTGCCGATACGGGATGGCACGCAGCACCGGCCTTTCCGATCGGGGATCCGGCCGCTAGCTCGTGGAGCGGAAACGATTAGAACCGAGGGGATCGCACCCTCAGTGTCCCAGCCGACGTCGCTCGGCGAATTCTCAATTCTGGGAGAGCTGCTCTACCCCAGTTTTTCACCCAGCTTCTCCAGAGCCTCCAGCCGCCTGGTCATCTTCTCTGGATCGTCGGCATCACGCGTCCGGATCCGAGTTTCGAGCTGGTTGAGCCGAGCGGATTCGCGCTCAATCAGCTGCGCCCGTTCCTCGCCGTGGCGCTGTTGCAGCGCGCGGACGAAAGCAGCCTGAGCGTCTACTGCGCGTTTGAAGCCAACTTTCCTGGCGACAGCTGCGAAGGTGCTGCCCGAGTCACGTAATGCAAGAACCTCTTCGTCCGAACCGCGACCCGGCCGCGGCGACTGCCTCGGACCAGAACGGTCGCGGCGATCCTCGGAATCTCGGTCGTCTCGATCGTTCCCGTGCCTAGGCAGGGCGCACCGACTTGGCCTGCGGGCCCTTTTGTCCCTGTTCGGAGTCGAACTCGACGCGCTGACCCTCTGCCAGCTCGCGGTAGCCCGAACCTTCGATGGCCGAAAAGTGGACGAAAACGTCCGGTGTTCCGTCGTCAGGGGCCAGGAATCCATAACCCTTGGACGCGTTGAACCATTTGACAGTGCCTGCGGACACGGAATTGCCTCAATTCTCCACGCGAATGACTTGCTGGAGACAGATGAGTCAACCGGCAACAACGGCCCGGCCTGCGTGATCCGCCGAGCAGCAAAGCGAGCTTAGCCGAATCTTGACCCGACTAACCTACAGCGCTTTGGCGCTCTGGCGCTCTGGTGCGCTCGGTGGTCGGGGCGCACCGTTGCGCTTCCGTACGGGATCCCTGCGCCCGACATGATTGGCCGTGGTGGAAGTCGTCGACGCTCTGGTGCGAATGCTTCGAGAGATGCGAGAGGCGACGTCGAGCCGAGTGCTCATGGTTGCTCTCGACGGACGTAGCGGGGCTGGCAAGTCGACCCTTGCGGCCGCGATCGCCGACAGCTTGGATGGTGCTGTCGTCCACGTGGACGACTTCTATCGAGACATGCCGGACGCGGATCGGCTCAAGCTGTCACCAGCAGAAGGCGTCGACCGATACTTTGACTGGGAGCGCCTTCGTGAGGAAGCACTAGTCCCACTCGCCCGTCGACAACCAGCACGTTTCGGCTGCTTCGACTGGTTCGCGGGCCGCGGTCTGACCGTGCCAATCAGTGTCGAGCCGCGCGACCTCGTTCTCGTCGAGGGCATCTATTCAGCGAAACCAGAGTTCGATGACCTGTTGGACCTAAGAGTTCTTGTCGAGGTCGTGGAGGAGTCTCGACACGAACGCCGCGAGCAGAGACTTCGTACCCTGAGCCGCGACGACACCCGGGGATGGGATGCCCGCTGGGACGCGGCTGAGCGTGTCTACTTCGCCACGATTCGGCGACCCGACACTTTCGATCTCATCGTGTCAGGCAGCGGATGATGTACCAGGCCCTCGAAGGCGGGCCTTTCCAATAGGGCTCTGCCAGAACCACCCCGGTATGTGCCGTACCCGTTGACCCGTCCGAAAACAACTTCCGCTCTGTAACGAAGCGCCTGCGTGATCCCGGTTGCCTCGTCACATGACAGGCTTAGTTCGTGGATCTAGACGAGGCGGCGGTGCAGTGGCGGAACGAGGGTTTCGTCATCCTGCCGAGCTATCTCTCTCCCACAGACCTCGAAGACGCGCAAAACGACTTGCACGTCCTCTTCCCGAGCGCTCGTGACTTCCACGACGACGTCGACCCTGAGCGCAATGCGAAATACCGAGGTGACGAGTTCGCTGCCTTAGTCCTGTTTCCCTTCGACGCTCCGAGTATCTCTATGCTCGCCGTGCACCCCAAGATCGTCGCCTTTGCAGAGGCGGCATTCGGCACAGAAGACATCAGGATTTACAACGCAGAAGCGTGGGCCAAGTACGCCGGAGCCGCTGACTACGAGCAGGAGCATCACCGGGACTATCTGAACCATACTCCGCTCGTTCCAACCGACGACTGGCGATTCCGAGGCTTGGAGATGTTCCTCTGGCTCTCGGATGTGACTGATTCGAACGGACCCACACACCTCGTGCCGCGCTCGGTTACGTCGAGCCTCCCGGCCCTTCCTCACGGTTACAGCCCAGAGGAACGTTCGGAGCTCTACGACGCAGAGGTGTCGGCAGCAGGACCGGCGGGAACGCTCGTCGCCTACAGCACCGAGACCTTCCATCGTGGAACTGCCATCACAGATCCCAGAGGCGTGCGATTCAGTCTCCATCTGAGCTACCGACAGGTCGACAACTTCTGGACGAACAGGGTCGGATGGGGAGATCGTTCCTACGATCCGCATTGGAATCCCTTCGTCGAGAGAGCCTCGTTGCGTCAGCTCTTGCTCTTCGGGTTCCCGCCCCCAGACCATCCCTATTGGACGCCTGCAACCCGAGCCGGGATGGCCATCCGTTACGAGGGGATGGATCTCTCTAGCTGGTAGCAGGACAGTCCGGGTTGTGCAGTTTCCGCTCTGTTTACGTGGCCAAGTGCCAGGCCAACGCCATGACGTAGTAGAGGGTCGACAGCCCGATCACGGCGACGGCAAGGAAGACGCCGACGGATGCGAGGCCTGATCGTGGCGAAATCCAGCGGACGATCCCCCAGG
>DASPVS010000483.1:0-10914 GCA_035622235.1 Acidimicrobiales bacterium
ATTCAATTGCCCCGTGCCCGTCAACTTGCCCCGAGGCGCGTCAATTGCCCCGTGCGCGACGGACCTGTACGTTCCCACGAATGTGTGAATCTCTCGTCACCGTTACGGGCCCTAGTGGTGGCTCAACGTCGAAGCTGACGACTCCATGATCGACTTCGACGACCAGGTGGTAATCGTCACCGGAGCAGGTCGGGGATTGGGTCGTCTCTACTCAATCGAGTTCGCGCGTCGGGGCGCGTCCGTCGTTGTGAACGACGTTGGTAGCAGCATGCAGGGCGAAGGATCGGATCCTGCCGTTGCTGACAGTGTCGTCTCGGAGATAGAGCAAGCGGGCGGTAGAGCCATTGCCTCGTACGAGTCCGTCGCAAGTCCCACCGGTGCTGAAGAGATCGTTCTCGCAGCAGTGAACAGCTTCGGGCGTCTAGACGCCGTCGTGAGCAACGCCGGGATCTTTCACACCATTCCTTTCGAGGAGCTTGCGGCCAGAGACTGGGACCGCATGCTCACGGTCCACCTGAACGGTGGCTTCTATCTGAGCCAACAGGCCTTCCGCGTGATGAAATCTCAGGGCTACGGGCGGTTTGTTTTCATGGTTTCAGCGGCAGGGCTCTTCGGACAGCCGAATTCCGCGCATTACGCGGCTGCGAAGTCGGGGCTAGTGGGGCTTGCGAACGTGATCGCCATAGAGGGTGCGCCGTTCGGGATCATGTCGAACTGTGTGCTTCCGATGGGTTACTCGAGGATGGTCCTCGAAACAGTCGGAGACAGCCCGCATCCAGCGGTCGAACCCTTCCTAACCGCAATCAAGCCGGAGCTCGCGGTCGCGATGGTGGTCTTCCTCGCCAGTCGAGCCTGCGAGCTCACACATCACAACTTCTCGGCTGCCGCCGGTCGCTACGCCCGAGTATTCACGTCACTCGGTCAGGGCTGGCTCAGCCCACCCGGGTCCGTGCCAACCGCAGACGACATCGCGTCACATCTCAGCGAGGTGTCGGAGATCGAGCCATTTACGGTTCCGACGTCGATCTTCGACGAGGTAGCCGAGATCTGCCGCAGACGCGAGATCCCGATCTAACTAGTGGGAGCAGGAGTGGGAGCCAACTCGCGGGAACCGGAGAGTGCGAGGTCGTGGCACAACGAGCAAGAGGCAGCTCTCCGATTGACGCAACAAGACCCTCTGGATAGTGTCGGAACAAATGTCAGGTTACGCCCGGCGGCGGGGGGTTGAGGTGGGACGAGCGGCAGGACCTGCGCCGTTCGGTCGTGGGAACGCAGGGCGCCCAGCTTCGCTCGCTGAATCGTGTTAGCCGAAACGTTCGGTGACTGGGGCGTTCGGTGACTGGGGCGTTCAGTGACTAGGGCGTTAGGTGACTGGGGCGTTCGGTGACTAGGGAATGACGACACAACTCGCTCGTTCACCCTCTGCGAACGAGGAGAGGTCGCCAACCACCGAGCCGCCGGAAAAGCGTGATCGCCGGGCGGTGATCGTCGGCTTGACCGTGTTCGCAGTTCTCGCGTGCGCGGTCGTCGTCGGTCACAACGCTCGACACGGCGCCGTTGCGAGCCGCATCAAGAACCCCGCTCTCCACATTCCGCCGAGCCATGTCGCACCGCTCTTCGGCTGGACCCATTGGCTCGGATTCCTGCAGTACGGCACGGTCATTTCAATAGCTCAGATCATCGTGATTTTTACCGTGGCTTGGTGGCGATGGCCTAAACATCCCATCCTTCTCATGGCGATCGCCTGCACGTCGCTGATCTGGCAGGACCCGATCATGAACTGGGCGCCCTATGCGGTCTACAACCCCGCGTTGTGGCACTGGCCCGAAACGTGGCCGTTGGTCTCCATTTCACCGACAGTCGAGCCGTTCGTGGTCTTCGGCTATGTGACGTTCTATCTGCTGCCAGGCCTCGTCGGAATCTGGATCGTGAGACGCATACAACGGCGAAGACCGGTGACGTCCTTCGTCTGGCAACACCCTCTCATCACGTTGGCAATCATCATCTATGTCGTCGGCTTCACCTACGACGCCATTCAGGAGATCCTGCTGGTGCGGATGCAGCTGTACATCTATTCGCAGGTCATCCCGTTTGGCTCCGTGTTCAGTGGAAAGCCATATCAGTTCCCGCTTCTTTGGGAGTCGACACTCGTCACAGCTGTGATGATTCCCGCGGGCGTTCTCCTCTACCGGGACGACACCGGCCGCACCGAAGCCGAGAAACTGGCCCGCCGCTTGAAGGCTTTTCAGCGTCGACCAGCCCTGGGCTCGTTCTTGGTCATGGCCCTCATCCTGAACGCCTGCTACCTGTTCCTGTACGGCGGCAGCTTCGCGATCATCCGAGCGAGCGGCGCCGCAACGTCGGTGGCATGTCCGTACCCCTTCCCCACGGCAAAGGTCTACGACCCGCAGGGCTACTACGAGAAAGCTGGCGAACCGGGTCCTTACTCGGCCGGGATCTGGGATGGTTGGGAAACTGGCCAATCTGGCCGGCCGAATGTCGCCCCTCCACCAAGTGGAGGCCGCTGCAGCACGAAGAACAGTTGAAACTCGGTTGAGTCTTGTCGAAGGCTGAAGGACAGAAGGGGCGACAGAAGTACTGAGCGACAGAAGGACTGAGCACAGACAGATGGTTGAGCGCAGAAAGACGTAGGACAGAAAGAGGTAGGACGGAAAGACGTGGAACAAAAGACCGAGGTAGAGAAAGACGAAGAACAGAAGGCGGACGACGACGAATTCGGGCTCTTCGACGATGCCGTTGCCGGAGACCTTCGAGACCCTTATCCCGAACTGGCCCAGGCGCTTCGCGAGACTCCGGTCCAACGTCTCGACTCTTCGCTCATGCCGCACGAAGAAGCGGCTGCCGTTTTCTTCGTCTACCGCTACGAGGATGTGGCCCGGGTACTTCGGGACCCGAAGACGTTCTCCTCCGCACACATCATCGACCTGATCATGGGCCCCGTAATGGGCGAGCACATCATGTTGGGGATGGACGATCCCCAGCACAGCCGGTACCGAGCCCTTGTTTCCACCGCATTCCGCCAGAAGGTCCTCTCGCGTTGGGAGACAGAGCTCGTAGAACGAGTCGCCAACGATTTGATCGACAAGTTCGCTGGTCGCGGCCACGCCGAGCTAGTGAGAGAGTTCACGTTTCCCTACCCCACACAGATCATCGCTCGGATCCTGGGACTGCCACAGGAGGACTACAAACAATTTCAACGCTGGTCGGTCTCGATTTTGAGTTTTTATACAAAACTCGATCAGGCCATCGAGGCCTCCCGCGAGGTAAAGGAATACGCCGCTTCGATCCTCGCCGAACGGCGCAGGGAACCTCGCGACGACCTGATCAGCGATCTCGCTCAGGCGGAATTGGACGGAGAACGACTCAGCGACGAGGAGATCTTCTCGTTCTTGCGCTTGCTCCTGCCTGCCGGTGTCGAGACGACGTTCCGATCTACAGGAAACTTTCTCTTCACGTTGCTCTCGAATCACGAACAGCTCCACGCAGTCCGAAACGATCGAAGCCTGATCCCACAGGCGATCGAAGAGTCACTGCGATTCGAAACGCCGCTCCTCAACATCACCCGGCTGGCGACGAAGGACACCGAGATCGGCGGGGTGCCCGTGCCCGCCGGTTCGACGGTGATGCTCATGCTCGCCGCAGCCAATCGCGAGGAGAGCCGGTTCTCTGATCCGGACCGCTTCGACATATTCCGAAGCGGCGCGAAACCGCACATCTCCTTCGGTCACGGACCTCACGTTTGCCTCGGCATGCATCTGGCACGGATGGAGATGCGGGTGGCGGTGAATCTCCTTCTCGATAGGTTGCCCGATCTACGGCTCGATCCAGATTCGGACGATCCGCATATACGAGGACAGGTGTTCCGCTCTCCTACTGCGATACCCGTGCTGTTCGGTTGACTTCGGCTCTAGGCAGTTGACCCTTCACCGGTCGGGGCCGCGCCCTCACGAATTGCTCCCTCCAGGACCTCGATAACCCAGCTGACGGCTCGGATCGCCTGGTCCGAATCCAGGTCCCAATCCCCCACGAGTCGCTCGTAGCAAGCGACGCTCCACAGCACGTCGAAAACGCCGGCCGCCATGACGCTGTCCTCGTCGGTCCATTCTTCAGACCACGTCCCCACTGCTTTCAGCAGAGCAATGTGCTGACGCCTCTTTGCCTCGTCGAGGGTGGGGTCGAGCGCCTGGCGCGGTGAAAGAGGAAAGGACGAGACCTGGCGCAGGGTACGCGCTGCGACATCTGCCACGTCCTCGAGCTTCATCCCCTCGAGATCGATTCCCACCTCGTCCTCGAGCCGGCGCATCACCGCGTCGCGAAGACCCCGCTCGTTGACGAAATGGCGGTATACGGTCCGCTCGTTCACACCAGCGCGCTCTGCGACCGCCCGTACTGTGAGCCCGCGCCAATCTCGGACGTTCGAGGATCGCAGAAGCTCCGAACCGGCTATCACGATCCGTCTGCGCGTCTCGGCGGCCCGATCGCGCCGGACAACGCTGTTGTAACGCCTGCGCGTCCGCCCGTCGTCGCCTTCTGACGTCTCGGGTTCGTGCATCCCGGGTGCAGTCTCGGTTTCGTGCACCTCGACCGCGATCACGGGACAACCACAGGAAGGGTCTCCCACCCGCGCACGGTCGAGGTGGGAGAGATGCTGGCCGCGTCAAGGTCCACGTCCCACTCGGGGAACCGGTCCAACAGCTCGTCTAAGACGACCCGACCTTCGAGCCGGGCGAGAGCGGCACCGAGGCACAAATGGATGCCCTGACCGAAGGTGAGCGTCTGACCGGCGTCGCGGTGGATGTCGAAGACGTCGCCGTTGGCGTACCGACGGTCGTCGCGATTCGCTGAACCGACGAGAAAGATCATGACGCTGCCTTCCGGGACGACCTCATTGTGCAATTCGACTTCCTTGATCACGTACCGAGCCATGTGATGCGCCGGAGGCTCGAAGCGGAGGATTTCCTCGATCGCCTTAGGGACCAAGGAACGGTCCTCTACGACCGCACGTCGTTGGTCGGGGTGCTCGGCGAGAACCTTGGCGGTCCAACCGATCAGCCGGTTCGTCGTCTCGTTTCCAGCACCCGAGATCACTTCTAAGTAGGTGAGCAGTTCTTGGCGTTCAAACCTTCGCGTTTCGCCGGTCTCGTCGGTGAATTCAGCCTGAAGGAGATCGGTCATCAAATCGTCGGAAGGGTGCTCTGCCCGCCAGTCGATGTAATCCGCGAAAACCTCCCCGCTCAAAAGTCGCTCCGTCGAGACCTTCATCGGTTTCCCGGCCTCGGTGCGCAGGTTCGCATCAGCGTGATCGCGAATCGCCTCTTGGTCCGACTCTGGAATCCCGAGAAGCATGCTGATCGTCTTCATGGGTACCTGAGCGGCCAACTCAGCGATGATGTCGAAGCGGCCGGAACCCACTAGAGGATCGAGACACTGGACGCAGAACTCGCGCACCTTGCCCTCGAGCTCGGCCACGCGCCTGGGAGAGAAGACGCGCGACATGAGCCGCCGGTGGATGGTGTGGGCCGGTGGATCCTCGAAGATGAACACCCCGGGCGGTAACTCGATGTTCGCCCGGATGAGCTCGAGGATCCCTCCGCGTCCGGAGATGAACGTGGCGGGGTCCATGAGTCCGCTCTCCACGTCCTGGGCCCGGGTCAGGGCGTAGAAGTCGTGGCGATCGTTGTAATAGAGCGGAGCCTCGTCCCGCATGCGCCGGTACACCGGGTACGGGTCGGCCACGATGTCGACGTCGTAGGGGTCGTAGTAGAGCTCGGTCGCTGGCTGGGTCGACACGGTCACCCTCCGAAGAGTATTGGTGTCAGGAATATGACACCAATAGCCTCTGAGGTCAACCGGCGGGGCTCATAACCGGCCCATCGCCCATTTGTCCGCTTCCAGATGCTGCGCGATATTTAGGCATCAAAGGAAACGCGACCTGAGTTGCCCAGCTGCTCGGAGGTGCACGAATCGCCATGACCCTGACCGATCTGGAGGCGACGAACTTCTTTCGCGACCGGTCGATCCAGGACGACCCCTACGCCTACTACGACGAGCTGCGAGGACGATCGCGTGTATGGCAGGAACCGCACTACGGGGTCTACATGGTCACGGGGTACGAGGAGGCACTCGCTGTCTACAACGACGCCGCCAGCTTCTCGTCGTGCAACACCGTGAGCGGGCCGTTCAAGAGCTTTCCCGTCCCGTTCGAAGGTGACGACGTCAGCGACATCATCGAGCGTTACCGGGACGAGCTTCCCTTCAGCGACCAACTCCCGTCCTTCGACCCACCCCGGCACACCGAGCACAGGCGCCTTTTGATGCGCCTGCTAACGCCTCAGCGGCTCCGCGCCAACGAGGAGTTCATGTGGCAACTAGCGGATCGACAGATAGGCGAGTTCATCGAGAAGGACACCTGCGAGCTCATCTCCGCGTACGCCGAGCCGTTCACTTTGCTCGTGATCGCCGATCTCGAAGGGGTGCCCGAGTCGGATCACGCAATGTTCAAGGAACAGCTGTCGACCCTTCCGGGTCAGCTCGCTCACAAGCCGCTCGAGTTTCTGTACGAACAGTTCGCGGCATACATCGAAGACCGGCGCCGCGCGCCGCGTGACGACATCATTTCGGCCCTGGCCACCGCCACGTTTTCAGACGGCTCTACGCCCGAAGCGAAGGACGTGGCGTTGCTCGCCGCAAACCTGTTCGCCGGAGGGCAAGAAACCACGGTAAGACTCCTCTCGTTTGCGCTGCGGACGATCGCCGAGCATCCCGACGTCGAACGTCTCCTGCGAAACGACCGCGACCGTATCCCCAACTTCATCGAGGAGACCTTGAGGTTCGAGAGCCCACTGCGCGGCCAGTTCAGAATGGCTCGCACCAGTGTGACCGTGGGTGGCGTAGACATTCCTGCAGGGGGAACGGTGATGGTGCTGCCCGGCGCGGCCAATCGCGACCCGCGCATGTTCCCGAACCCAGCAGTGTTCGACATCGACCGCGCCAACGCCAAGCTCCATGTCGCGTTCGGCCACGGCATCCACCGTTGCGCGGGAGCGCATCTCGCCCGAGCCGAGGGGCGCGTGACGATCAATCGGCTTCTCGATCGGACCGAAGACATAAGGATCTGTGAAAGTCGGCACGGCCCGGCCGGCCAGCGCCGCTACGAGTACCTTCCCACGTACTTCCTTCGTGGCCTGTCGAACCTGTTCGTCGACTTCACGCCGGCATAAGCGGGTCTTCAAACCAGTGTATAAACCCAGTCTTCAAACCGGGTCGCCTAATCCGGCTTTCAAAGCCGGTCTTCCGAAGTTGCCCCGAGCATCAACTTGACCTGGCTGACCGGAGTCCCAGCCGTGGTACCCCCGTCGATAGGTAGCAAGACCCCTGTCACCTGGGCCGACCGATCACCGGCAAGGAAGACCACAGCGTCTGCGACGTCGGCCGGCAGACCCTGTCGTTGAAGCGGCTGAGTGAACCGCGTGACGGATTTCATGTCATAACTGGTCATCGCGGTCTGAATATTGCCAGGGGCGATGCAGTTGACCCGGATCCCATAAGGAGCGAGATCGACGGCGATAGAACGGCTGAAATGGATCACGGCTGCTTTCGAGGCCCGGTAGGTGGCAAGGCCCGAACCTGCTTGAATCCCGGCGATCGACGAGCAATTGACGATCGATCCTCCGCCGTGTGACTTCATGTGACGAGCTGCGTGCTGGCTCCCGAGCATCACCCCGAGAAGATTCACGCTCATCACCCGGGAGAAGTCACTCAGGTCGTCGTGCAAGAAACGGGTCATCGCGCTCGCCACGCCTGCGTTGTTGAACATGATGTTCAGATCGCCGAAACGATGCGCCGCGAAGTCGACGAGCTCCTGCACCTGGTCGGTGACGGTGACGTCGGTCTGCTTGAACGCGACGGAATCCCCGAGCGCTTCGGCCAGCTCCTGCCCCGCGTCCGCATCGATGTCCGCGACAACGACTCGAGCGCCTTCCTCGGCGAATCGCTCCACGGTGGCACGACCGATGCCGCTCGCGCCGCCCGTGACGACGGCGACCTTGCCTTCGAGCTCGTCAGACATGGAACGCCTCGGGACGCCGGTACTGAGAGAAAAACGGAGAGAAAAGACGCGAGGCCGTCATTTTGATGTCGAAAGAACTCCCTGATAGGTTCACGACGCTCCTTTTGCTCGAGGAAGGGGGATCACATGCCCAGCAGGTCTCGTGGGCTTCGCGTATTCCGGCGGTCGGACGCAACCGATCTCGCCGATACAAAAGTCATGAGCAGACCGGTCATGGACCCGGTCCCAGATCGCGCGGTGCTTGCAGAAGTAGGCGCCGCGACCGGCTATGTGACCCAGGTCCTCTTCGGTGATCCCGAACAGGGGGGCATGAGCCTCATTCGGCTCTGGTACCCGCCTGCGTACGCCCTTCCGCGACATTCCCACGATGTCGACTGCCTGTACTACGTCGTAGCGGGTGAAGCGCATCTGGGGAACCAGATCGTGGCGGCCGGTGACGGGTTTTACGTACCTGCAAATGCACCTTATGCCTACAGCGCCGGCCCTGAAGGGGTCGAGGTGCTCGAGTTCCGCGCGACCAGCAGTTTCGGGATCCGCGTGACCGAGAGCTCGGAGCGTTGGGCGCAACTGGCCGCAATTGCCAGAGAGCACCGAGAGGACTGGGCGGCAAAGACCGCCACCGCACGCTGACCGATCAGGACTGCGCAACCGGCTCAGCCCGCGCACAAAGCCTCGGTCAGGGCTGCGCGGCCCGCGCAACCGGCTCAACCCGAGGACAAAACCTCGGTCACGACTGCACACGCACGCCTCGTTTCCGCACCACCGCGTCGCCGGCCAATTTCAACCTGCACGCGAGGCGCCATCTTCGCCCGCTTTTTCCGAGCAGGGTCAAGGCCGCCGCCTCGTCGTCTCCGACGGCCGATGCGTGTTCCTCGCCAGTGATGATCTCCACATGGCAGGCGGTGCACTCGGCCTGTCCGTAACAGGTGGTAGGCCACACATATCCGAGTCGCCAAGCAGCCTCGATCAGAGTCTCACCGGGTTCAACCGTGAGGACGATCGCTTCGGGCTCGACGCGAACAACCGGCACGTTCAACCAGGATTCAGCTGAGGGCGAACGCGGATGCGTCGGCGCCGGCGATGTGACCCCAGAAAAGCGCCATGCCGATCGTCGTCCCCCCACCGAAGTACGCCGGACCAGCGGGGCTCGCAGCGGCGTTGCCCGCACCGTACAGACCCGGGATCGGCCGGTCGCGAACGTGCTGGACCCGTCCCCTGTCGTCGATGCGGGGGCCTCCACTCGTACCGACCGCGCCGGGATAGACGGGGCACGCGTAGAAAGGCGGTTCTTCGATGCTGCCCAATGTGGGGTTAGGTGCAGCAGGATCGCCGTGAAACCGGTCGTAGAAACTGTCGCCGCGACCGAAGTCCCGGTCCCGGCCCGATGCAACCAACCCGTTCCACCGCTGCACCGTCTCCGACAGTCCGGTTGCGTCTATCCCAGCCCGTTCAGCCAGCCCCTCGATCGTCTCCGCGAACAAGAGCCAGTCTGGACTCGGCGAACCTGGCCGAACGTTGACCACGGGATATCGCGACCGGTATTGCTGGTCGAAGACGGCCCAGCAAGGCAGGTGCCTTGGCTTCGCGTCGTTGGCGTCCAACCCGAAAAAACCCTTTTGCATGTCGTTGTAATTGGCCGCCTCGTTCACGAAGCGATGACCGAACCGGTCGACCATGATCGAGTGTGGAGCGGTGCGCTCCACAGCGATGAAACGAGCGAGTTGGCGACCTTCGTATTCCTCGTTCGGTATGGCCGCCGCCGGGTACCACCAGGCTCCGTTCATGTTTGTCAGGTCCGCACCGACTTCCAGCGCCATCAGCAATCCATCGCCTTCGTTCACCGGTGGGCTCGTCGGGTGGGTAAGCGGTCCCGGAAGGAACCGCGAGCACAGCTCCGCGTTCCACTCATAGCCGCCGGAGGCTAGAATAACGGCGCGCGCGTGTGAGTCGATCCTCCGTCCGTCGCGCTCGAGAACGATCCCCCGGATCTTTCCGTCCCTCATAATCAGCTCCACGCCTCGGGCCCCGAGGACAGGCTCGATCCCGCGCGCAAGGCAGGCTTCGAGGAGGCCCGCTGCAAGTGCCTGTCCACACGCGACCTGGCGCGCCTGGACGCGTTTTTTGATCTCGTCGGCGTCATATCGATCGGGAGTGAACGACGGCCTCCACTCGACGGTCGACTCCTGAAGGCTCAGAGGGAGACCGAGCACAGGTGCTCTTCGCAACCGCGTCGCCCAGTCTCCGAGGAGCGTCATGTCGAACAACTCAGGCTCGACCATGCGACCGGACCTGCGGGCACCTTCCATCTCCGGGTGATAGTCGGGCCAATCGATCGGTCGAAAGCGGAGCCTCGTCCGTTTCTCGAGCCCGGCGAGGATGTCCGGTCCTTCGTCGACGTAGCGCGTCATCAGGTCCGCTTGAGCGCGGCCTCCGGAGAGTCGAGAAATGTAGGCCAAGGCCTCTTCTCTCGAGTCACCTTCACCGGATACGTGGTTGCACGGCATCCAGACCCCGCCACCTGACACCGCAGTCGTCCCCCCGACCGAGTCCGAGCGTTCGACGATCGCGACCGTCGAACCCGCATCGTGTGCGGCAAGAGCCGCAGCAAGCGCAGCTGCCCCGCTGCCGATGACAAGGACGTCCGCGTCGAGAGCTGGCCCGTCCTTCATGATTTCTTCTCGAGGGGTCGCGCAAGATATCGGTCGATCTCGTGGTGGAGGTTCGCGATGCCTACCTCGTAGACGTTCGAGATCCGCGTGCTACCGAACGTCCGGTTGTGCACGCCCCGTTGTTGCCGAGTGATGTTGGAGAAGTCCTGCAACGGG
>DASPVS010000484.1:0-3813 GCA_035622235.1 Acidimicrobiales bacterium
GATGTACCCGGTCAGGTCGGGGATCGGGTGCGTCACATCGTCCGCCGGCATCGTGAGGATCGGGAGCTGGGTGATCGACCCCTTGCGCCCGTGAATCTTCCCGGCGCGCTCGTAGATCGTCGCGAGGTCGGTGTACATGTAGCCGGGGTAGCCGCGCCGGCCCGGCACCTCGTCCCGGGCCGCGGAGACCTCCCGCAACGCCTCGCAGTAGTTCGTCATGTCGGTCAGCACGACCAGGACGTGGAGGTCGCGCTCGTAGGCGAGGAACTCCGCCGCGGTGAGCGCCATGCGCGGCGTGACGACCCGCTCCATTGACGGGTCCGAGGAGAGGTTGAGGAAGACGACAGCGCGCTCGAGCGCCCCGGTCGATTCGAACTCCTTGAGGAAGTAGTTCGCCTCCTCGCTCGTGATCCCCATCGCGGCGAAGACGACCGCGAACCCTTCGGTCGAGTTCCGCAGCTTCGCCTGACGGACGATCTGCGCGGCAACCTGGTTATGCGGGAGACCCGCCCCCGAGAAGATCGGGAGCTTCTGCCCCCGGACGAGGGTGTTCATCGCGTCGATCGTCGAAATCCCTGTCTGAATGAACTCGCTCGGCTCCTCGCGCGAGTACGGGTTCATCGCGTTCCCGACGATCTCGAGCTCGCGCTCGCTGACGATCTTCGGACCGCCGTCGCGCGGCTCCCCGAGTCCGTTGAAGACGCGACCTAGGAGCTCGTCGGAGACGGCGAGCCGGGCGACCTCGCCGAGGAACTTGACGCTCGTCGCCTCGACGTTCATTCCCATCGTAGGGCCGAACACCTGGACGATCGCGAGCCCCTTGCGGGAGTCGAGCACCTGGCCCTGCCGGCGCTCGCCGTTGGGCAGGCTGATCTCGACGATCTCGCCGTACGCGGCGTTGGCGACGTCCTTGACGAAGAGGAGCGGACCGGTGACGCGGTCGACCGTTCGGTAATCGATCGGGATCTCCGGCTCGGGATGGGCCGGTGTGGCACCTTTCGTTGCCATCGTTACGTCCCTCCCACGGTCGCCAGTGCCTGTCCGACCTCGAGCTCGAGTTCGTCGAACTGGTGCTGGAGCTCCGCCTCGGGAATCCACTTCATTCGAGAGAGCTTGGTCCGAACGGGAAGCTTCTGCAGCTGCGCCACGGTCGCTCCCTTCCCTACCGCGTCCTGTTCCCGCTCCCCGAACGAGAGGATCGCCTTCAGCATCCGGTATTGCTTTTGGATCGAGGTGTAGGTGTCCACGTCGTCGTACGCGCTCTGCTGGAGGTAGTCCTCCCGGAGCATGCGCGCGACGTCGAGTACCGCCTTTTCGCGCTCGGGGAGCGCGTCCACGCCGACCAGCTGGACGATCTCTTGGAGCTCGGACTCCTTCTGAAGAGTCTCGAGCGCCTTCTGTCGGAGCGGAACGAACTCCTTCGAAAGATTCGAACGGAACCAGGGCTCCAGGTCGTTGATGTAGAGCGAGTAGCTTTGCAGCCAGTTGATCGACGGGAAGTGTCGGCGCGACGCGAGCGAAGCGTCGAGTGCCCAGAAGACTCGTGTGACGCGTAGGGTGTTCTGACTGACGGGCTCCGACGTGTCGCCGCCTGCGGGAGAGACGGCACCAACGACCGTGATTGAACCATTGCGCTGGTCGGGGGATAGGCAGACCACGCGCCCGGCCCGCTCATAAAACTCAGCGATCCGGCGACCGAGGTACGCCGGGTACCCTTCCTCACCGGGCATCTCCTCGAGTCGGCCGGAGATCTCGCGCATCGCCTCCGCCCACCGACTGGTCGAGTCGGCCATCAGCGCGACATCGTAGCCCATGTCCCGATAATACTCGGCGATCGTGATGCCGGTGTACACGCTCGCTTCCCTCGCGGCGACCGGCATGTTCGACGTATTCGCAATCAGGATCGTGCGTTCCATGAGTGGGCGCTTCGACTTCGGATCGACGAGGCTCGGGAACGTGGCAAGCACCTCGGTCATCTCGTTCCCGCGTTCGCCGCAGCCCACGTAGACGACCACGTCGGAATCCGCCCACTTGGCGAGTTGCTGCTGAATGACCGTGTTGTGCAGTAGCAGTCCGCCGTGTCCTCCAACGAAGTTCCGTTCGTACTCCGGCAGAGAAAAATCATACACTGGGAAGGGACCGTCCTTCTCGTCGGTCACCTCGGCGACCTCGTCACAGTAGATCCACTCCAGGAGTCGAGCGAGGCGCTCGGCCGGAGCCTCGCCCGGAACGTGGGAGTGCTCTGGGTCCGAGATTCCCATGAAGCGGAGGTAAGTGGCAGCTCCCATCCTCTCGCCGTTGCCAATGTAGTTGTGGATCTCTATGCCGTCCTCGAGGAGAGCTGAGTAATGCGTTCGTCCCCGATACAGCTGTTCGATCGCCGCAGGAGACAACGGCACGACATCGGTCGCGGTGTAAGTGGTCCGCTTTGATTCGACATACGAGCCGATTGCCCTGACCTTGGGGCTAGTCGAGCCGAGCGCCGCGCAGACCGAGGAGAGGTTCGAAAGACCGCGGACGAAGAGTCTGTAGTAGATCGTACCGTTCACTGTCCTACGGGCCATCGTGGAAAGCACTCCGAATCGAGCCAGTGCGTATGAAAGCTCTACCTGGAGCGCGGGGCTCGCGGTCGATAGTTCAAGCTCTCGGTTGGTGAACGAGCCATCTCCGAGGTAGTAGCCTCGGAGGAACGCGCCGAGCTCGGTGTTGCTCGAACGGAGCACTGCGGGTGGGATTCGTTTCTCCGCAGCACCCCGACCCACTCCCAGCTGATCGAGGACATCGACCAGCAGACGGCTGTGGACCAGTACATTCGGAGTCTTGCCGTCCTGATACTCGACCTTCCCGTCGATGCCAAAGATGATCTTGGTGAGGGAGAGGAATCGGATCCGCATCGCCTCCTCGAGATTCGTGAACACGACCGTGTTCTTTCCGCGAATATATCCCTCGGAAACGAACAGCCCGAGGAACTCGGCAAGCGGGGAACTCATCACGTCCGGAAGGAGGATCGCCTTGCCTCGCCGTCTAAGGGGCGCGATGCGAAGGTGAAGACGAGCCGGGGAACCCGGGGACGGAAGTCTCCGAACGGAGGCCACGTAATCGCCGGGCTTCACGTCGCGTGCCATTGTCTCGCGCATCGAGCCATCGGGCCGAATCACGAACAATCGATGGACCGGAGTCACCCGGACCTGGCGGCCACTCCGGGTCCGGAGACGAACCAGCGAGTCGCTCATGCCGCGATAGAGGGTACGCGTCTCACTCGAAACCAAACGGTCCCCCACGAGCGAGAAGAGTCGGATGGGGCGGGAGAGGGCCAGCCACTCCTCGGCTCCATCGACCGTGATAGTTGCATTCGGTCGTGCACGCTCGTAAATCTCCTGGATGGTGGCGAGAGAGCCGTCGCCCAGTAGGACGGGTGTCTCGGGCGCGGCACACTTCCCGGATCCGAAGGGCCCCGGAACGCACGCGGTTCCTCCCTTCGCCACCGGGAAGAAGCTGTCGACCACGCGCTGGCCGGTCACCAGAGGAATTCCGGGTGCGAGCTTCTGCTGAACCGGCCGGGGTACTCGAACCACCCAGCGGTGGCTCAGGAACAATGGCTGGCTCCCGGTTGCGGTCTTGATGGTCCCGATCGGTTCTCGAATGGTGTACGACCCACTGGTTAGCTTGGAGATCGTTCCCGCCACTCCGGGCGGCACCAGGATCTTGTGAAGGATGAGCGGAGTTTCTTGGACTGTGCCGAGCACCGAGCCCGCCGCGACCTCGTCGCCGGCGGACGCCGTCGCAGAGAACTCCCACTTCGCCTTCTCGTCC
>DASPVS010000485.1:0-5588 GCA_035622235.1 Acidimicrobiales bacterium
GCGGCATCGTGAGCGCCGATGAAGACGGGCACGCCGTCGGCAAAGCTGACGGATTCGTAGACACTGTCGGTTCCCACTGTCGCTTCGATCCCCGAGGCGCGCAAACGTGCGGCTATCACCTCTGCCTCGAAAGGTTGAACCCTGGTTAGTTCCACGACGTCGTCGCGGTTGTTGGCTGGGTCAGTGTCGTCACTTGGCAAGGTTGGACCATCTCCTCTCATGAGGTCGACGGAAAGGGCGAGTCGGGTGACGAGATCATGCCGCATTTGCCGCCGCGTCGCCGGTCCGGCGACGGCAAACTTCGCTGCGCCCCAACCGTCTAGAATGGCCGGCTCCATTGGAGTCCACAAAGATGCAGCGGGAACAACGGTGCGCATTGGTCGGCGAATCGAACTCCGACTGACTCGGATCATGAATATGGATACGCAAGATCACTCCGCCGTGCATAGCGGTCCCAGATGCCTCGAGAACGGCGATGGCCTGGTCTGTCCGATGAACACCGTTCCCGCAGATGGCAAACAGGTTCAGCACACACGGGATGGGTCGCCACGTGCCAGAACGGAAGGACGACTCGGTGGGGTCGGGGAGACCAGCGCGCAGCGCCGCTTTCCAGCATTATGGAGGTGGTGGAATGTCCACGCACCACAACCGGGGCCGTCGCCAACCAGACGCTTCGTCGTAGCCCGGACGAGATACTCGCGGCGAAACTAGAAGAAACGCAGTTCAGCGTCACCGAGTTTCTCGAAGATCTTGTCAAGGAGCGAGTCTTCGCCGACGTAATCTCGCAGGTCTCTACACGAGAGAAACCCAACAGTTATTTCGCGGGCTCACCTCCGGACGTCGTGTTCGTGCGCCGCGAAGCGTTACTGCGAGGTCGCAGAAGTCGCTTGGCATACGTCTACGCCAGAACCCTTTACCTCGCCGCTGCGTTGCCTCCAAGTGCGAGAAACGACCTCCAGGAAACCGACGATCCGATCGGTGCGGTCATCGTTCGCCATGGTTTGAGGGTGGAGCGCGAGCGCGTCTGCGTAGAGCCACCACTCTTGCCGTTCGATTGGGACAACGAGACGAGCATCTATGCGCGCCGCTACGGCGTGAAGATCGCTGGCAAACCCGCGATGCAGATCTCGGAGTGGTTTCTCTCGAATCTCGTGGTATTCCTCTCGGCGGACTCAGTTGACCAAGTGGGGTCGGAAGCCTCGGACTTCAAGATCGACCGAACAGCCCCGTGAGCGCAAATCGATGACCGACGCGTCGGCGATCGCACCGATCATTCGGCCCTACGGAGCATGACAACCAGGCATGATCGCTTGAGAAACATGATGAGAAGGGAAAAGCGCGATCGCGGAGCAGGCGGTGCCCGGACGTACGCCACCTGGGAATTCGCCCAAAGCGACATTGCCGGGTACCAACAAGATCTGTTGCTGCGCACAACAGGGCTCGAGCAAGACTCTGATTGGTTCTTTCAGTTTTACGAATGCGACATCGGCGGGGCGCACGCGTACTTTGGAATTCAGACACCGGGTCTTTTGATCTTCTCTCGTTTTGGGACCACCGACCTCCAAGAGATTCGATCCGAGCCAGGCAGTCACACTGAGGGGGGCACGTACGAGGGACCATTCATCTCGCTGCGCAAGAGTTTGGGTCGTCCACTTGGCGCAGGGCGATATGGCATCGAGGTGCGCCGGTCGAGCGGTGATCATCGTGGGGATTGGTTCGGCTTCTGGGTGACGACGCCTGAAGGCTCCCTCGAGCACGCTTCAACTTTCGTAGGCCAGATGCGGTTTCCTCGCTTGGACCCGCAGACCGAAGCGTCGATTCAGAACGTCGGAACCTCGTGGACCGAGTACTGGCCGGATATAAACCCCCAAAATCGACGCGCTGCCCCTCGGGTAGATCTGGTCTTCGAAGAGCCCGTGGTCAATTCCGGCGTCTTGCCAACTGCGGTGCGACTTCGTTACGCGGCCCAGCCAGCGGCGGACCAGGAGCTCCTGACCAACGGTGCGGTCCATGTTCGGGCGGGACGAGGAGTAGAGCGCATAGAGCGGCCTAGAGACTTCGAACGCCGTGGCGGGATCTACCAGCCGACTCACGATATGACCTTGTAGCTGACCGAACATGCTCCTCGGCCTGGGATCACCCTTCCCTGTCTGAGCCGCTTCAATGAGCTCTGAGCCGCTTCAATGAGCTCTGAGCCGCTTCTATGAGCTCTGAGCCGCTTCTTTGAGTCAAAGTGCCGCCGTGGGATGATCTCGTGGCTCTAGTTCACTTTCAGGTTTACCGACACAGGAGGCGTCGAAGTGTCGAGCACCGAAGGTAGGAGCGAATCTTCGTCCGAAGGTTCGGGCGGCGCCGTACCGGGCGCGCCCAAGCGAGGTACCGCCCTTCTGGCCACTTTGGCATTGGCTCAGTTCATGGTCGTGCTCGATTTCACGATCGTCAATGTGGCGCTTCCTTCGATTCAGCATGGCTTGCATGTCGCCACTACGACACTTCAATGGTTGGTAAGCGCTTATGCGGTCACCTTCGGCGGCTTCCTCTTGCTTGGTGGTCGACTGGCTGACGTGTTCGGCCGGGCAAAGTTGTACCGGATCGGACTGTGTGTCTTTGTCGCAGCGAGCATCAGCGGAGGACTGGCGGTCGATCCGGCGCTTTTGATCGCATCGAGGGCGGTTCAGGGATTAGGAGCTGCCCTGCTCGCTCCTGCCGGGCTTTCCTTGCTCATCACGAGCTGGACCGACGAAAAGCAGCGTAGCCACGCGCTCGGTGTATACGGCGCTGTCGCGTCCGCCGGCTTTGCCGCCGGCGCCGTGATCGGTGGTCTGCTCGTGCAAGTTACGTGGAGGCTCGTCTTCTTCGTCAACGTCCCCGTCGGCATTGCGTTGTTTGCCGCGTCGTGGCGCCTGCTTCCTCCCGATCCGCCGCGCCCGTCCGGCCGACTCGACGTAGTAGGAGCGTTGACAGCGACCGTCGGAGTGGCCCTGCTTGTTCTCGGCGTGACGCGGGCTGGCGACACTCTCCAGCCGACTCAACCAGCTGTGGCGTTCGGCGCCGGGATCGTCCTACTCGTCGCGTTCGTCTTCCGCGAGCGCAGGGCGGCCTCGCCGCTGCTGAACCTCGAGTTGCTCAAAGACCGGAGCATCCTCGGAGCGAACGAGTGTCTGCTCGCGTTCGGCGCCTGCAACGCAGGCGCTGTCCTCTTGGTGACGCTCTACCTCCAGGAAGGTCGGGGCCTCAGTCCGCTTCTCACGGGGTTGTGCTTCATACCGCAGGCCGTCGGGGCCTTCGCGCTCGCAGGTCCGGCCTCGAAGCTCGTCCCCGCGCTCGGACCTCGCCGCGCGCTCGCGGCGGGGATGGCGCTCTGCCTGCTCGCTCTCGTCGGCTCCGCGCTGAGCGTCGCCCGCGGGCCCCTTGGCGGTTTGCTCGCGTCACTGTTCTTGCTTGGAGTCTCGGCCCGCATCGTCCAGGTCGCCTCTACCCTCGCAGGCACACAGGGGCCGGTGGCGGCCCGCGGCGAGGGCTCGGCAAGCGCTGTGCTGACCGCGTCGCGTCAGGTCGGATCTGCCCTCGGCGTGGCCGTCGTCTCTGCGATCCTGGTGACTGTCCAAGGGGACGCGAGCCATCGCACGGCGGCGGCGATGCTCGTCGCAGCCGCCTTCGCTCTCGTCGGCCTACTCACGACTCGCGTAGTGCCGAGCGGCCCAGGACAGCCCGTTCTACTGCGGCTCGAGCACCTCTTCGTTCGCCACGCAGGCGGCCTTCCCTGAGGTAAACGCAGGCGGCCTTCCCTGAGGTAAAGGTCTCCGTAAGTCATCGCAGATGCCGCTGACTGCGCAAAATGGTTGGTCGGGGATGCCGATGGGGGAGATCGGGGGGATCCCACGCAGCTGTTGATTGGGATTTGCTTGAGGTATCGGGGCCGCACGCGGTCCGACCCGGGTAGCCGGCGTCACGCCGGCTCTCAATTGGGTGGAATTCCTGGGCGGAGTACTCGGTCGTACAGAAAAACAGCAGCCGCACTGGCTGTTCCCTTCAAAGATCGTGGTGAACGCATGCTCGTCGCGCCCGTAAGAGACCCTTGTTCGCTCCGTTCGACAGCGAGAGTCAGATCTGCGCGTCCAGGCTTTTGGACGTACCCGTAGGAATAGTGAGGGGCGTGGATGGGTACTCATCGTCACGACGTCGGGCGACCGCTCGTCAGTCACAGTGCGAAGCAATCCCCTTCGGCGAACCCCCGCTTCCCCGGGGTTGCTTCGCGCTCGTTCGTCGGCTCCATGCCTGAGGTCTCGGCCCAAGTCAAACTTTGCCCGGATAACACTCTCACAGGCCTGCGCAGTCGTCAGATTCAACGAGGGCCAGGGTATTGGATGGCTTGCGAGCAGCGATGTCGGATCCCGCACCGGAACGACTTCTCGAGATTACGGAGAGTCGAAGATCTTCCGGATGCGACTCCTCAGGGACCTACCCAGGTCCATTCCATCCGATCGCCAGGTTGGTATTCGCAATAGTCGTCGTAGTTGTCCGTCGGCCCAAGGGTCACCGTGTAGGAGTTGCCAGCAGTGAAGTGAGCCGACGAGACCAGGCTCAGCCACACTCCAGGGTGTGCTTCTTGGTTGACGGACACAGGGGTGGTTCCCGAATCTGACGAAACGTCGTACACGGAACCAAGGTTGTATTGAGTCCAGTACGGGATAAAGGCCGACACCTGCCAATCGCCAGTCACGGGGATGTCCGCGGTCCATGTGAAGGTCGAGCCCGAATCAGGCTCACCGTTGGCCAAGCATCGAGAATCGCCGGAGAACCAGAACCCGATTCCGTTGGTCTCACCCCCCTGCTCCACGCAGGTTCTCGGGGGGTAGTAGCCGATCGAGTAGGACACAGGGCCCGTGCATTCAGTCGCGTATCCGTATCCCACGACCCCGCCGCCCGAGTTACCCACACCGGTTGCGCCGTATTGGGTGCCAGCCGTGTAGTCACTGAGGCCTGCGATCAGAGGTGCCGGAGCGACGAAGAAACACTCCGAACTCGGCGCAGACGTGGCTGCGGCGTAGTTCGAGTCGCCGGGCCACGATGCAGCGAGGCAGTAGGTGCCGCCGGCACTCGGAGTAAAAGTCCCCGAAGAGTTCGCGCTGGCTGTTGACCCGGAGCCTGAAAGACTGCCGGTCCCGAAGGAGGTGCCGGTCGACGGCGCGCAGCTCGAGGCCGAGGGGCCGCACCAGTAGAAGGTGACTGTCCCAACCGGGGTGGCACCTCCCGTGGGAGCGATTGCGGTTGCGGAGTCGCTCACCGGGGTGCCGACTGCTCCACTTGCTGGGGGCGTGGTCGAGAAGCTCTGAAGATCCTCGGAGATCGTTATCGAACCGGCGACCTTGAGCTCAGTGATGCCTTTAGAAGCAGCGCACATGGACGAGATCTGGCTCGAAGTGTCTAACGTGTAAATCTCCGCGCTCCAACTGCCGGGGCCGAACGAGCCATTTGCCGAGGCTGCTCCACCGGCGTTCGGAATCGAGATGCCCAGATTGCCAAGTTCGTTAGACGCCTCCTGGTCACCGCTACTCGTGATGTCGGTGGATGTGAAACGAGCTTTG
>DASPVS010000486.1:0-2570 GCA_035622235.1 Acidimicrobiales bacterium
CATGCGATCGAGCAGCGGGCCTGGGATGTTCTGAATGAAGTTCGCCGTCGCGATGAACAACACTTCGCTCAGGTCGAACGGCACCCCGAGGTAGTGATCGGTGAAGGTATCATTCTGAGCTGGGTCGAGGACTTCGAGCAACGCCGCCGAGGGGTCACCCTGGAACGATGTCCCGAGCTTGTCGACCTCGTCGAGCAAGAAAACGGGATTCTTCGTGCCTGCCTGCTTCATACCCTGAATGATTCGGCCCGGCATGGCGCCGACGTAGGTACGCCGGTGACCGCGAATGTCGGCCTCGTCGCGCGTCCCACCGAGTGCGACGCGGACGTACTCGCGACCAAGCGACCGGGCGATCGACTTGGCGATCGACGTCTTCCCAACGCCCGGCGGACCGACGAAGAGCAGGATCGGGCCGCGCGCCATCGCACGAGCTTTTGCCTCGCGTGCGTCCGTAATCTGCCGATCCTCGTCTTCGCCAACTGCGAGCGAAGGCGTCGCGTTCTCCTTGCTGGGGCGCAACCGCGCTGCTGGCAGCTCTCCGGTGCGCTCCAACTCCTCGGCAATTTGCTTGGCGCGGAGCTGGCGGACGGCAAGAAACTCCAGGACCCGATCCTTGACGTCTTGGAGTCCGTAGTGGTCCTCCTCCAGCACCGTTTCGGCGCGGGTCAAGTCGAGTAGGTCGTCCGACCGCGTGTTCCACGGGAGCTCGGTAATCCACTCGAGGTACGTGCGGATAACCTGGGCCTCCATCGATTCTCGCCCGGCTCGCTCGAGTCGGCCGAGCTCACGCTCGACTTCCGCTCGTGCCTCTTTCGGCAACTCGAGCTTCACGAGCTTCTCGCGCAGCTCAGTCACCTCGCGCGCTTGGTCGTCGTCGCCCAGCTCCTTTTGAATCGCTTTGAGCTGCTCGCGGAGGTACATCTCTCGCTGGCGCTCACCCAGCTCCTCTTGGACTTGCGACTTGATCTCCTCTTGAGCCTCGAGGAGCCCGATCTGACGTTGGACGTGGACGAGCACTCGGCGGAGACGTTCCTCGACGCTTAGTGTCTCCAGGAGCCCTTGCTTCTCGGCAACGCTGAGCTCGATATAACCGGCCACGAGGTCCGCGAAGCGGCCCGGTTCGGTGACGGAGTCGAGCACCTGATGGACCACCTCTTCAGGCAACCCCCGCCGCTCCCCGAGTTCGACGGCTCGCTCGCGAATTTCCTTGTGCAAGGCTTCGAACGCGGGGTCGTGTTCATTGACCGGGCTCATCTCCTCCGTGGGGATGATCACGGCGGCGAGATAGCCCTCCGACGTCGTGTACTGGAGTGCGGTCGCCCGCTGTTCACCCTGGAGGAGAAGCTGGACCCCGCCCAACCCACGTTGAATCTGTCCGATGCGAGCGATCACGCCCATCGAGTACAGGATTTCGGGCGTTGGCTCGTCGGTGTTGTCACGTTGCGCCACGGCGAAGACGAGCCGGTCGCCTTTGAGCGCCGCCTCGATCGCGCGCAACGTACCCGGACGTCCCGCCGCGATGGGCGCGGTGAGCCCCGGGAAGATCACTGTCCCGCGCAGTGGCAGGACTGGTAGAGTCTGACGTTGAGCCATTGTCTTCAACCTTCTGGCGGAAATGGAACAAGAGGGGCCGGCCCGTGCGGGCGCCCCTCGCGAGACTGCATTACGGGGTCCTGAGGATGCATGTCTGGGTCCGCAGAAGTTACGCCATGACGGCGGGATTGGCGCGTCCGGTCCGCCGTCGTGACACGAATAAGACCGCCAGGACGGCGGTTCTTCCAACCCTCTGTGCTGTTTGATGCTGGCTGGCCGTCCCTGCGATACCTCCTGCTGCGTGTTATCGTTTGTGGATATGCCCGACCCGGTTGCGTCTGCCGCCGACACCGAGCTGCTCGCGCGTGTGGAACAAGTGTTGGCGCCGACGTTTGAGCTCGATCATGAGATCGGTCGAGGCGGCATGGGCATCGTCTATTTGGCGCGCGACAGCCGCCTCAAACGCCCGGTCGCCATAAAGGTCTTACCACCCGAGCTGGCGTTTCGGTCCGATATCCGTTCCCGGTTTCTCCGCGAAGCCGAGACGGCGGCGCAGCTGTCCCATCCCAACATCGTCCCGATTTTCACCGTCGACGAGCGGGGTGGGCTGGTCTTCTTCGTGATGGGCTATGTCGAAGGAGAAACGCTCGCGCAGCGGATGCAGCGAAACGGCCGGATCCCGGCCCCCGAGACGCGCCGGCTGTTGACGGAAGTGGCGTCCGCGTTGGCATACGCACACACGCGCGGCGTGATCCACCGCGACATCAAGCCGGACAACATCTTGCTGTCGTCGGATGGCGGTCGCGCAATGGTCACCGATTTCGGAATCGCACGGGCGGTCAGCACGAACTCGGGCGACTCACGCTTGACGGCAACGGGCGTGGCCATCGGCACGCCGGCGTATATGAGCCCCGAGCAGTGTGCTGGGGACAAGGAAATCGACGGTCGGAGCGACCTCTATTCGCTCGGTGTAGTCGGCTACCAGATGTTGTGCGGCAGTCTGCCATTCACGGGCTCGGGCACCGGGGCGTTACTCG
>DASPVS010000487.1:0-3285 GCA_035622235.1 Acidimicrobiales bacterium
GGATTCAGTAAGCCGGCACGGATGTGCCGGGCAAAAGGGGGGCCGTGGCGCATACCGAGACCGATGCGTCCGGGCGTTTTGCGCCGTCAGAGAGAAGCACTTCCGAGCCCGGCGAGCTGTCGCAGGCTGAGCGTCATCGAATCGACGGCAAGGTGGAGGACGAAGCCCGGCGGAGCAACGTCACCGGCACCGACAGTGCGAGCAAGTCGGTTCTGGGCCAGGAGGCCGCCGAATCAGGCTACGACTCGGGGTCAGACGGCAGCTCGGGGGACCGAGGCAAAGGTCAAGCCGCCAAGGTCGAAGAGGGTGATCCATCGAGCCGTCCGAGACACTTCCCTTGCTTCGACGGCCTTAGAGCCTTCGCCGCTCTCTCCATCGTCGTCCTTCACACCGCCTGGTGGTCGGGATATACGACGCGGTCAGGATTCGGGAATTACCTCGGCCGCCTCGAGATCGGCGTCTCGGTCTTCTTCCTCATCTCAGGCTTCTTGCTCTATCGGCCCTTCGCAATCTCGCACCTGTCCGAACGACCCGCCCCCGGCGCTGGAAAGTTCTGGGTTCGCAGGTTGCTTCGGATCGTCCCCGCCTACTGGCTGGCGCTGACCGTCCTGATTTACGTGATCCACGCGGTATCGATCGGACCCGGGTGGCAATCGGTCGTCGCTCACTACGGATTTGTCCAGATCTACTTCCCGTCACAGATCTTCACGGGAATCGTTCAGGCCTGGTCGCTCTGCACGGAGATGAGCTTCTATCTGTTCCTCCCGGTCTATGCCACCGTGATCGCGTTCCGCAGTCGTTCTCAGGTCGCGCAGCTCGTCAGAGAGCTGTGCGGGCTAGTGCTCCTCGTAGTGATAAGCGTCATATTCCAGGACTGGGTGCTCACCCAGCCCGTGCATTGCCAGCCCAATTGCCTCACGAGGCCTGCCCTCGTCTCGACGATGACCACGTGGCTGCCCTACTACCTCGACCTGTTCGCTCTGGGGATGTTCCTCGCCGTGATGAGCGCCTGGTTCACGGAACGAACCTCCGAGCCGTCGTGGTTGAGTAATCGTGTCGTGCCCTGGGCAAGTTGGGTGTTGGCGGCAGTCGTCTTCTACTGGGTCTCACATCTTGGAATCCCGGGAAACCCGCTTTACTTCGTCTCGCCGTCGACCAATCTCGTCGAGCACGCTCTATATGGCGTTTTCGCCTTTTTCTTGCTCCTGCCGGCGGTTTTCGGTCCGCAGGAGAAGGGCCTCATTCGAAGGCTTCTCCGCTTCTGGCCTGTCGCCGCGCTCGGAGTCATTTCCTACGGCATTTACCTCTGGCACTTGCCGTGGATCGACGATTTCTGGGGCATGACCGGCTATCGCCCGTATCGAACACCCTTCTGGATCTTGCTCGTGGGTGTCCTCGCCTTGTCGATCGGGGCCGCTTCACTCAGCTACTTCTGCGTGGAGCTTCCGCTTTTGCGACTCAAGGATCGGATCAGTTGGTGGGGGAGTAGCGGTCGACGCACCGAAACGCCCGGGCGAGGACAAGGTGGTTCGGTGAGTTCGGGTGACGCAGGAGTGGAATCGGCGGGTCGAGGGAACCAGGCCCAGACCGACGTAGAGCCGGTCGCCACGCACTGATCCCTTCTGACGGGGCCGTCACGTGGGCCTCGGTCGTTCCTCGTTCCCGGGACCCGCTGTTCGACCTAGATGGGTCCGCGGTCACTGGGATCGCTCTCGCGATCAGGGATTACACGGAAGGTGGAGTATTCTTCACTGACTGTGTCGCACGTGTCCCCGGACTCGGATCCGGCAAACGAGGGTTGGGCTCGTGGCGCGGATGTCCCGCACCTCGAGATCGCGAGCGACGTCACTCGGGCTATCCCTGAGACATCGGGTGTCTCGCCTCCCGAAACGTCTTATAGCCTGGCGGGAGTGTCGTGGCGGGCGGCTACCGACATTCGACGGCTGCCTACCGATGACCGGCTGTTCGAGCGGCTGGACGAAACAGCCGTGCGAAACCACCAGCGGCTGCTGGTCGCGTCCGCGGCTTGGGCTGTCTTGGGTTCTCGACGCTGGGACCGTCCCCCCTCGGTCGCGGTGCTCGTCACGAGCGAACAACTTCTTATCGCTCAGAAGGCACAGCGATTCGGGACGCGATCAGAGATGCGGGCCTGGTGGTGCAAGGAGCTGGCGATACGCGGCGTTCGTCCGGTCAGGGGTGCCGAGTCCTATATCGCAGTCGATCTCGAACATTGGATCGACGGGTTGATCGCTCTCGTATTCCGGACCCGAGCCGAGTGCGACGTGGTGTCGAAGCTGCTGGCCCGTTGAGGGTCGCTTCCTAGCTCCTTTGCTTCTTTGCATCCTCACAAAATTCTGCCAGGAACTGCATATATCCCTCACAGAAACTCCCGCTTGCATCTCATACGGGGGGCAAGCGGGAGTTAATCCCGCTTTGGAAGAAGGCCCCCCTACCGCCGAGGGGGGCCTTCTTCGCGCCCAGACGGACACCAAGCGAACATCCGGTTCCTACCGGGATACCCCCGAGGACCGGCCGCCATGGGAGAGTGCCGGTATCGTCCACCCGTGCCGGTCTACGCGCTAGGCGACGCCGCTCCCTCCATCGACCCGAATGCCTTCGTTCACCCTGACGCCGTTGTCATCGGTGACGTATCGATTGCCGAGGAGTCCACGGTCTGGCCCGGAGCTGTCCTCCGCGGCGACTACGGCTCGATCGCGATAGGCGCCCGGACTTCTGTACAGGACGGGACGGTCATTCATGCCGGGCCCGGCTTTCCGACGCTCATCGGGTCCGAATGCGTCATCGGGCATCTCGTTCACCTCGAGGGCTGCGAGTTGAACGACGGGTGTCTGGTGGGCTCCGGATCCATCGTGCTTCACCACGCCGTGATCGGCTCGGGGGCAACCGTCGGAGCGAACGCTGTCGTCCCCAACCGGATGGTCGTACCACCGCGGGCCATGGCGTTGGGTGTTCCTGCGGTGATAACGCCCGAACGATCGGATACCAGGATGATTCGCATCGCGATGGAGCAGTACGTCGCCAACGGTCTCCGCTATCGAAAAGAGCTTCGTCGCCTCGACCAGGAATGATGCCGAATCATCCTGAACTATAAAGCTGAACAAAAGCCTTATAGTTCAGGATTCCGCCTAGCCCTTCCGACACGACGACAGCGCGTGCACCAGGCGATCGGATGGTCGGGGTCACGTGGTTGAAGTGTCCCTCCACAGCATCGGCACGAGTGCGACCCAGAGCGGTGTTCGGGACCGTGAGAGACCATCGAATACG
>DASPVS010000488.1:0-3455 GCA_035622235.1 Acidimicrobiales bacterium
GAACCACTCCCACGTTCGGAGGATGGGGAGCGTCGGCACCGACACCCTGGCTACCCTTGCGCAGGCGGGGGTGAGCGAAGGGATGGGCCGATGGGCCACGTCGACTACGACGAGTTCGGGTTGTTCCACGAGAACGCCCAGGAGTATGGCCTACCGTATGACGCCCCTCCGATCGTGCGACGGTCCTTCGTAGAGGTAGCTCCCGGCCGCAACCTGAGCGCCTTGGTCTGGCAGGGAGGTGAGCCCGAGTTGGTGTTTCTCCACGGCGGTGCTCAGAACGCCCACACGTGGGACACCGTCGCCATGGCCCTCGATCGGCCTCTGGTTGCCGTCGATTTGCCGGGCCATGGCCACTCCGATGGAGCTGGGGATCGACCTGGGGTCGCCGGCAATGCCGTCGACGTTGCCATCGTCGTTTGCGAGCTGGCCCCGACTGCCCGGGCGGTCATTGGCGTGTCGCTCGGAGGGCTCGTAACCATCGCCTTGGCCAAAGAGGCACCCGAACTCGTCCGAAACGTCGTCCTGGTCGACGTGTTGCCTGGGATCAAAGGACCTCGATCGAAACACATCACCGACTTCCTCAGCGGTCCCTCGACCTTTTCCAGTCTGGAAGAACTGATCGATCGAACCGCCAGCTTCAACCCCACGCGATCCCGGTCGTCGCTCCGACGAGGCATCTTGCACAATGCCGAGCAGCAGGACGATGGGAGCTGGAGGTGGCGGTGGGCTCGCCACCGAGACGCGGCGAGCGGATTGGGATCAGACGAACAAGGGGCATCACTCTTTGACGAGCTCTGGGCATCGGTGTCATCCATCGCCGTGCCACTGTTGTTGGCCCGGGGCATGCAACCTGACTCGGTGCTTGGAGACGAAGACGAAGAGGAGCTTCTGCGCCGCTTGCCCTCAGCCCAAGTCGTCCATTTCGAGCATGGTGGGCATAGCCTTCAAGGCGACACCCCACTTGAACTTGCTGCTCTGATTGAGAACTTCGTGTTCGACAGCTACGTGGGACCCGGCGAAGGGTAGCGCCGACGGACATAGCGCGTGGGTCCTGCATCCTCCTAGCGTCTGATCTGGAATAATCGCCAAGACGCACGTATGCGCTGGTCAGAGCATAAAAAACGCGTCACCCGTTTTTGCGAGTGACGCGTTATCGATCAGCGCGCTCGGAGGGACTCGAACCCCCAACCTTCTGATCCGTAGTTCGAATAACGGTGTGGTTCACAGTGATCCGTGATTGCCCGAAACGGACCGAAACAGGCTCTCAACTGGTCGGTTGTTGTGACAGCGACAGACCAAGACATACCGCTCGTAACCACCTTTACGGAGGCTTTGGTTCTCACGGCGGTTCTCACACCGATACCTCCGCGAGCTCCAGAGTGCAGGACTACGAGACAATCATGGCAGCGCGTGCGGCGTCGTCCACAACTTTCACGCCCTACATGCCAAGGCGACTCCTCGAGGGCATCCGGTACCGGCCGCGCTCGCGGTCCGACATTCGCAGTCCTATCGGTCGTTCGCTGAGATTTACTTCAGCTGAACAGCCGGAAACTATTGCAAGGAGGACCATGGCATGCAGATCGATATCCCCGACTCCGTCATCGACGCGTTGCGCGACGCCCTGACACCAGTGCTGGACCGCCTCATCGAAGAGAGGGTCGAGCAGAGACGGCCACTCCTTCTTTCGGTGACCCAGGTCGCCGACGAGTTGAGCTGCAGCCGGGCCTCTGTATACGGACTCATCCATGGAGGTCACCTCGAAGCTGTTCGCACTGGGCGCTCCTATCACGTGGCCACCGCAACCCTTCACGAATACGTCGCGGAGCTGACGAAGCCCTCCTACCAGCGGGACGTCGTTAGCGCCCGAACCCGGCCAGTACGGGCGTTCCGTGCGCCTGCGAGAGCTGCCTCGGGTCGGTCCCGACCGGCGCCTCCGTCGATCATCGTTCCTGCCACTCGGCCGCCTCGCCCGCCCCGTCCGCGGAAGGAGAGACCGAGGTCCAAAGAGGAGATCGCCGAGACTCGCTGCACCGTAGCGGAATTCGCCGATCGGTGGTGGGGAATGGAATCGGCATCCGCTCTGCTAGAGCGCTCTGGCGTCGTTCTGACAGAGAACGCCGACGGTCCACCGACGTTTCGGTATGGGGACCTGATCGAGTGGATGGAGACCCATAACGACGATTTTCATCAGTGGGCCGAGGAGTTCGACCCGGTACTCAACCGACGGAGTGATCAACGCTGAGTGAACACACCCAGAACGATCACCTCGTCCTGACCGGTACGTCTCGTGCTCCGCGGTTGGACTCGAATTCCCCCACATCGCACGTCGGACACCAGCTCGACTTGCCAATTCCCGAGAATTCCAACGTGGGGTCAGCGAGTCGGACCGCACGCGGAGCCGTCGATCTGGCGGGCACCAGGCCCTGACTGGGAGGCGTTCGGGATGTAGTTATGTATCGGCTTCAGCCCTCGTTTCGAGATGGATCCGCTGGGGCAGGCTGCCCCTGGCCCCTACAGAGAAGACTGGTTCGGGCCACTGTCGATGGCCGCCAGCGACGCCTCGTCGGCCTCAATCACCGCCTCGAAGTCTTTGTGGCTCCAACGTAGGGATCCCGTTCGCAGGTCGTCCATCACGGCGCTCACCCAGCGCAGCTCTGCGTCGGTGACGGCTCGGAGATACTCGGACTCCAGCAACGTGACCCGCGGCAGGGAATCTGCGTTGTCCGCCAGATCTCGATCGAACTGAGCGACCTGCTCTCGCAGCGTTTCCGCCCGCTCCTCCAGCACGGCGAGCGACTCCTCGGGGGTGAGCCCCATGACGAAGGACAGGGCGGCGGGGAACTCGGGGTACTCGTTGCGCGGTGTGGACAACATGGCCGTCAGCCACTCCCGCGAGGTCCGTCGTCCCTCGTCGGTTAACTCATAGACGGTGCGCTCCGGGAACTGCTGGGCGCGTTCGGTTTGGCGCACGGCGATCAGCCCGGCCTCGTGGAGCCGGTTGATCATCCGGTACAGGTTGGCCCGCTGCCCGACGTTCACGACCTGGTCCTTGCCCCACAGCTTGATGAGACGCTGAATCCCGTAGGGATGCAGGGGGCCAACGGCCAATAAGCCCAGCACGGCCAACCCGAGTGACGAGGGGCGCAACGGGGCGCTCATTGATTCCAGCGTACTCACGCCGCCGCTACTAGTGGAGGCAGGACTAGACAGGCTGCATATAGTATGTTACAAACTAGTTAGGCCTAAACTAGACTCAGCGGCCGAATGCGGCCTGGGAGAAAAACAGATCGATGACCACGCCGCTCCTCGAAGCCAACGACCTGTCGGTCAGGTTCGGGAAGGTCAACGCCCTCGACCATCTGAACCTGCTTGCCCCACCGGGGGAGGTGTTGGCCATTCTCGGTCCCAATGGTGCGGGGAAGACGACGCTCGTCCGTTCCATCGCCACCCTGATT
>DASPVS010000489.1:0-2417 GCA_035622235.1 Acidimicrobiales bacterium
GCCGTCTCGGCCGCGCGGCGACCGTTGGACGTCGAGCTGCGCCCATTCGCGCGCTTCCGGCGCGCGCCGCCGCCGTCACACCGCAGTAGCAGTTTCCGACTCGACCCTGCAACCCGCTGATTAAGCGTCAGTAAACGACAACCGGATCACCCGCCCCCGGTTTCGAAAATGCACCCGGATGGTATCAGCCAACCTCAGGCCTCGGCCGCGAATTCGCATGGTCTCAGTCCTTCGAAGCCATAACGGCATCGATCCAGTCCTTCGTCATCCTAATGAAGGCTGGGTTGAACTTGCCTGTTCTAAAACCCTTCAGACTTTCCGTCTCAGTGGCGAAGTTGTGGAAGAGGTGGTCGGAGTCAGGCAGCACGGCACTTTTGCCCCAGCCCGGATGGGCTCTGTTCACGATGTCGGCGATGAGCTTGTGATCCGCGTCGTAAGTGACGAAGTCGCTGGCTCCCCGCACGGCAAGGACATGGGCGTTGCACTTTGACCAGTAGGCCGCGAAATTGGTCGCGACAAGCTGTCGCCAAAAATCGAGTGATTTGCCGCTAAACAGCCCGTCCGGGAAGAGGCTGTCCGCCAGGTCTGTAAGCTTCGGATGCGATTTCTTCACTTCCTCCACCGATTGGTTTTCGAGGAAGACGAGCGCCATGAGTTGCGATGCCTGACGCACAAGGTCATCCGCCTTTTCGAAGGTATCGCCGCCCAGCAGGCCCTGGTAACGAACCGTGTCGAGGAGATACTCGAACCACGTCCGGGCCGCCACGCCATAGACCACCAACCCCTTGACCTGATCCTCGACGGCGATCATCGGGCCGAACGCACCACCCATGCTATGCCCAAAAATAAACACATTGCCGGAGTCGACTTCCCTAGTTTCTTTGAGCTGTCTGAGCGCCTGGCGATAGACGTCGAGTTCCGTTGTGTAATCCATCTGCGCGAACGGTCCTCCTTCGCTATCTCCTACGCCCGGTTTCTCGACTCGCATCGTGACGAAACCCGAGTTGGCGAATTCGAACAAGATCGGGCCATCAAGCGTTGTGACGTCGCCGATCGAACCTTCGAGCGTGAAGTCGTAGGAGATCGGAGCGAACCCCTGGATGAACATGAATCCCGGATATTTGCCGGGCTTCTTGGGCTTGGTCATGATCGTTCGCATCCTCTTGCCATGGCTCGCCACATGGCCATAGATGACGCTGTAGTTAGCATTCCCTGGATCTCGGGGCTTTTCCATCAAGGTCGTTTGGAGTACGGTCGTCTTCTCGTCCCGCACCACCGAAATCGACAACGGCGATCCCGCGGGGAGTTCGCGAACAGTCGCGACGATTGAAGCTGGACCGACCGACTTGCCGTTCAATGCCACCACGACGTCGCCGCTCTTGATTCCGGCTCGATCGGCGGTCAGACCGGCGATCGGCTGGATCGCCACGACGCCCACGCCCGGTTCGATTTTAAGTTTGGTCGCCTGCTCCCGGGACACCGGTGTGCTCGGAAGTCCCAACGAGCCGCGTCGTGGGAGTCCTTCCAATCCCGAGGCGTCATGAGTCATCAAGGCAAGAAGAAGTGAAACGAATTTCATAAATCAGCCTCGAAGCGCACGAGGCGCTTACCGGCTCGCCGGCGATGAGCTTGGGGAAATCTGTCTCGGTTCACGCGAATGAGTTCGGCGGTCGTCGATCGTGACGGTCCCCCACGGATCCCATCACTTGTGCTGCTCGTCGAGAAATGTCTTGAGCGACTGGCGAATAAAGTAGGTCCAACCTTCGACGCAGTGCTCTCTGCTGAAGACTGGCTCGTCGTTGGGAAACGTCTCATGACCTCGGTGCGTGAGCTTGAGATGCGTCCCTTCACCGGCAGGAGTTAACTCGAACGTCACGAATGAATCCCCGGGATACCCGCCGTATTGCCATTCGAGAGTCAGAAGCCGATTCGGAACGACCTCCATGACCCTCCAGACATGAAGATAATCCTTCTCGCCCGTCGAAACATTAAACTTCGTGTAGAACCCTACCTTTGGGGCGAAGTCGTTGATGGTCTTGAAGAGCCACTTGGGCAGCTGATCTTTGTTCGAGATCGCATCCCATACGCGTCCGATGGGCGCAGCAAAAGTCTGCTCGACAATAATCGGTTCAGCCTTCGTGTCTCTGCCTCTGAGCCTCTCCTTCTGATCGCTGGTGAGGACCGCGACCATCTTTCCGCGCTGTTCCGCCTGGAGCTCTTGCAACTGCCTTTCCAGCTCGGCGATTTTTGCCTTGAATTCACCCTCGACTGCCTGGATCTCGGTTCTTTGCTCATTGCTGAGCCCTAGTTCGCTCCAGCCCGACGGCAACTGGCTGGCGGATACTCTGGGTCCCTGGGGCGATCCGTCACCCACCCATAGCGCCGGACCTAAGAACGCGATGCCGGCCAGCGCGTTA
>DASPVS010000490.1:0-2457 GCA_035622235.1 Acidimicrobiales bacterium
TCCGATCGACGGCGACGAGCTTCCAGAGCTCAGAGAAGCCTTGGAGAAGCTGCGGCTGAACGACTCGAGCTTCACTTTCGAGCCCGAGTCCTCGGGTGCCCTCGGGTTCGGTTTTCGCTGTGGATTTCTCGGCCTCCTCCACATGGAGATCGTCCGCGAACGACTGGAGCGGGAATTCGATCTTTCTCTGATCGCGACCGCTCCGTCGGTCGCGTACCTCGCGCACCTGAACGACGGGTCAGAGGTCCGATTCGACAACCCGAGCGAGATGCCCGACGCTGCCCAGCTCGATCACGTCGACGAGCCGATGCTCGAGGCGACCGTTCTCCTGCCGGCCGAGTTCATAGGGACGACCATGGAACTGTGCCAGGCACGGAGAGGGGAGCTCGAACGGATGGAGTACCTCTCCCCAGAGCGGGTCGAGCTCGTCTACCGGATCCCGCTCGCTGACGTCGTCGTCGACTTCTTCGACCAGCTGAAGAGCCGGACCAAGGGGTACGCAAGCCTCGACTACGAGCCCGCCGGCTCCCAGACCGCCAACTTGGTGAAGGTGGACCTGCTGATCAACCACGTGCCGGTGGACGCCTTCTCGACGGTCGTCCACCGCAGCGAGGCCGACGCCTACGGCAGGCGCATGACCGAGAAGCTCAGAGAGCTCATCCCTCGCCAACTTTTCGACGTGCCGATCCAAGCAGCCGTCGGGGGCCGGATCATCGCCCGTGAGACGGTGAAAGCCAAGCGCAAGGACGTCCTCGCCAAGTGCTACGGCGGCGACATAACGAGGAAGCGCAAGCTCCTCGAGCGCCAGAAAGAGGGCAAGAAGAAGATGAAGTCGATCGGAAGGGTCGAGGTGCCGCAGGAGGCCTTCATCTCGGCGTTGCGTCTGGAGGAATGACCGCCTCGCGATTTGCACCGCAAAAGCCCAGGTCGCTCCCTTCCCCTGGGCCGCCGTCCGGGGCTGGCACTCATTACAATCGAGTGCCAGAGGTGTCAGAGGGACGATGGCTGATCAGCACACCCGAGCAGTAACAGACGAAGAACCCGAGCTCGACGACCGTAAGACGGCGATCTTGAACGCGATCGTCGCGGAGCACATCGAAACCGCCCAGCCGGTCGGTTCCGGTCACTTGACGGAGGTGCCGGGCGTGGAGGTGTCCTCCGCCACGGTTCGCAGCGAGATGGCGGCTCTCGAGCGCGACGGGTACCTCGCGCAACCGCACACGAGCGCCGGTCGGATACCCACCGACAAGGGCTACCGCTTCTTCGTGGACCATCTCGCCGGACGGGGCGTGCTCGACGCGGCCGAGCGCCAGGAAGTTCGGCGGTTCTTCGCCCAAGTGCACGGTGAAGTGGAGGAACTGCTCGGTCAGACCTCGGGACTTCTCGCCAACCTCACCGACTACGCGGCGGTCGTCGTCGGACCGAGCCACGACGCGGCCGCGATCCGCGCTGTCCAGCTGGTCGGGCTCTCGCCGCGTGTCGCGCTGCTCGTGCTCGTGCTCCTCGACGGGACCGTCGGAAAGCGCACGTTGGAGCTGTCGACGGAGACCCAAGAGGCGGTCCTCGTCGCGGCTGCCGCGCACCTCACTACGTTCCTCAAGGGAAGTGCGCTCTCGGATTTTCTCGAGGTGCCTTCCACCAACGACGATTCCGTGAACGCCGTTGTTCAACAAGCGCTCGATGCGATCGTCTCGATCCGCAAATCCGAAGAGCCTGACCACGTCTTCGTCGGTGGCTCCTCTCGGATGGCAGCCGCCTTCGACGCGGTCGAGACCGTGCGTTCGGTGCTCTCTATCCTCGAGCAACAGCTCGTCGTCGTGGAATTGATCGAGGACATTCTCGAGCGCGGTCTGTCGGTGGCGATCGGTCGCGAGCATGGCTTCGAGCCGCTCTCTTCGTGTGCGCTCGTCGTTGGGCCCTACGAGATCGAGGGACAGCTCGCCGGCGCTATCGGCGTGCTCGGGCCTACCCGGATGAACTACCCGAAGGCGATGGCCGCCGTTCGCGTCGTGGGCGCCAAGCTCGGGGAGCGACTGGGAGGGCAGAGCAGTCGCGGAGAGGGCGGAGATCGCGAGCATGGCGTCCATGGGGCTCGAGGGGCTCATCCCGGGGTTCATGGGGCTCATGGGCATGGGGCTCATGGGACTCATGGGGCTCATCCCGGGGTTCATGGGGCTCATCCCGAGAGGGGAGACTGACGGTGCCGTCCACCGACTATTACGAGATGCTCGGAGTGCGGCCGGACGCGAGCGACGACGACATCAAACGTGCTTACAGGCGGATGGCACGTGAGCTTCATCCCGACTCGACCGGCGGTGACGCCGAGGCCGAAGCGAAGTTCAAGGCGGTGTCCCAGGCCTACGAGGTCCTGCGCGATCCTGAACGCAGAGCTCGCTATGACCGCTTCGGGCCCGAGGGCGTGGACGGCGGAATTCCGGGCGGGTTCGACCCCTTCGG
>DASPVS010000491.1:0-4056 GCA_035622235.1 Acidimicrobiales bacterium
CGTCTTCCAGTGTCCGGATCTCCCGTGTTATCGGCAGCGGTGCCGACGCCGGTAGGGATCCTCTGGCGTGGCCCGGCTCCCCTTCTGAAGGGCTCGGCCGCATCGGGAGCGCCGGCCGCATCGCGAGCGCCGGCCGCATCGCGCGCTCCACGAGCGTCGACCGACTCGTGAGCGTCGCGCGAACTAGAACGGACGGCTCCCCTTCCAGAGTGGTCGTACAACCCGTCGTAGAACCAGAGCATCACGATCCATACAACCGTCGCACCGAACACGTGAACGCCCACGAGCAACGGAGGCAGGTGACTGAAGAACTGGGTGTATCCGATGAACCCTTGGGCGATCATCGATGCGACGAGTATGCGGACGCGCTCTTGGACCACCTCGGGTGCACGGGACCGGTAAAGCGAGTACACGAGAACGAGCGTGAGAGCGATCAGCAAGAGCACGAGCCCCGAGTGGACCCGGACCATGTCCTCGAGACGCACTGGGATCCGCTTGGCGTTTGCTCCTCCGGCATGAGGCCCCGCACCTGTGGTCGCCGTTCCGGCCACGATGGCGAGGGCCAACAGCGCGAGCATGGTCCGTGCGATGCGAAGCTCGGTCTTCCGCACCTTCGGTACGGCTCGAGCTCCGGGGGTGAAAGGGCGTCCGGCTCTCAATGCCAGGATCGTCGCAACGGTGAGGAGTGCGATCCCGATGCAGAAGTGGACCATCACCACATACGGGTTCAACTTGCTGTAGACGACGATTGCGCCGACGAGCGCTTCGCCGATGATCCCGGCCACAAGACCGCCGGAGAGCCACACCAGGTCGCGTCGTAGCGGGGACGTGCGGGCCACTAGGACGACGCAGGTCAAAGCCGCGAGGACGAGCGCCACCACGACAAGTCGGTTTCCGAACTCGATGGCCGGGTGGAGGGAGAGGGCCGGGGTGAGGCGGTGGCGGTAACAGCTCGGCCAGTCCGGGCAGCCGAGGCCCGAATCGCTCAGGCGGACGGCGGCGCCGGTGACGATATTGAGCACAACCAGGGCAAGCACAACCTGGGTGCTCGTGACCACCGCACGCGATGAGGGCCGCGATGAGGGCCGCGGTATCTGCACAATGCGTGGATCGTACTGGCGCTCGGGACACGCCCTGTAGGCGCTTTGTTCTGATCGCCCGCCCGGCCTTAGGCTCAGTCGCATGGCGACCTCACCTCAGGCGTTGACGCGGGTGCGTGCGCCGTGGGCGAGAATCGTCACCAAGGCCAAGAGCTATCTATCGCTGACGAAACCACGGATCGTCGAACTACTGCTCGTGACCACCCTTCCGACGATGTTCGTCGCGAAGGGAGGGATCCCCCCGGTCTGGCTCATGATCGCCACCCTCGCCGGCGGTGCGCTCGCGGCAGGCGGGGCGAACGCGTTCAACATGGTCGCCGATCGAGACATCGACGCGGTGATGCATCGCACACAGAACCGTCCACTCGTAACAGGTGAGGTCACGCCGCGAGCAGCGCTGTTGTTCGCCGGTTGCCTGGAGATCGCGGCGTTCTTGGAGCTGTGGCTGGCGGTGAACCTGCTCTCTGCAGTGTTGGCTGTCTCTGCGACGGCGTTCTACGTGTTCGTCTACACCTTGTGGCTCAAGCGCAGCTCGAGCCAGAACATCGTCATAGGCGGTGCGGCCGGCGCCGTTCCGGTCCTCGTCGGTTGGGCGGCCGTGACGGGGTCCCTCTCTTGGCCTCCGGTTGTGCTCTTCGCGATCATCTTCCTCTGGACGCCGCCGCACTTCTGGGCGCTGGCGGTGAAGTACAGGGAGGACTACCAGTCCGCACACGTTCCGATGCTGCCCGTCGTCGCAACCTTCGCTCGCACGGCTCGGCAGATACTGCTCTACACGTTCCTGCTCGTGGCCGCGACCCTCGTCTTCGGTGCGGTGGGTCACATGGGTGGTTTGTACATCGCGACTGCGGTCATCCTCGGGGCCATCTTCGTGGCTTACGCCGTGAAACTGCGCAAGGATCAGACGGCGCGAGCTGCGATGAAGCTCTTCCAGTATTCGATCACGTACCTGACCATCCTCTTTCTATCAATGGCAGTTGACGTGCTCGTGCGTCATCCCTGAGGCTTCACCCCCGAGGCGTCATCCATGAGTGCGCCCGCCTCCCGCCCGCCGTTTCAGTTGCGGGTCAAGTTGCGGCAGGCGTTCATTCCCAGCGAAACGTGAGTGCCGCCGCGATCGGAGCAGCTACCGCCCACACGACGAGCACGACCCACGACCACATCGCGACGGGGATTCCGAGGCCGAGCGACCGGTGAAGGCCGTCGGCCAATGCGGCGGAGGGAAGGAGCTTGGCCAGATCCTGGAGCCAGGTGGGCAGTTTCGAAAGCGGCGCGAGCATGCCGCTCACCAGGAGCAGCAACAACCACAAGCCGTTCGCGGCCGCCAAGTTGACCTCCGGCTTGAGGACACCCGCGAGAAGCAGCCCGATTCCACCGAAACCGGCCGTCGCCAGTAGCACGAGCAGCAAGGCGTCGCCGGTCCCGCCCCCAGTGGGGCGCCAACCGAGTGCGTACGCTACGGCGACGAGAACAACACTTTGAATCACCTCGACCGCCAAGATCGCGATCAACTTCGCGCCGAGAAGCGCCGGACGTCCTAGTGGGGTCGCACCAAGTCGTTTCAACACCCCGTACCCGCGTTCGAACCCGGTGGCGATGCTCAGGTTGACCATCGCGGTTCCCATGATGGCGAGCGCCAGGATCCCGGGAGCCAGGAAAGTGACGGGACGTGAGGTTCCGGTCGGTAGAAGGTGGACGTTTGAGAAGAAGACGAGCAGCACCACAGGGATTCCCACGGTGAGCAGCAGTGACTCCCCTCGTCGGAGGGTCATGCCCACCTCGGCTTCACTCTGTGCGAACAAACGTCTCCCGAGCCGGGCAGGTGCCGCCAGGTTCTCGCTGTCCATCAGCGGCCGTCCTTTATCCATCCGCGGCCGTCCTTCGAACGACTTCGAGATAAACGTCTTCGAGTGTCCGACGGTGTGTGCGCAGGTCGGTGAGGGGCAGATCGTTTTCGGCCAGCCAAGCTGTCAACTTCGCCACGCGCCTCGGTGTCGCGGCGCCGACAACGCGATACTCACCTCGTCGTTCCTCGAATAAGGCTCCGGGCTCCAGCTCGAGCACGTAGCACAGCGAGACGACGTCGATTCCTGTAGGAGCAGCGAATCGGAACGAGTCCTCGTGGCCGGACTCAGCAAGCTCTTCGATGGTTCCGCTCGCGACGGCCCGCCCATGATCGACGATGACCACGCGATCGGCGACACGCTCACAGTCCGCGAGGTCGTGAGTGGTGAGGATGATGCAAGTGCCCCGGCTGCGTCGCTCCTCGATGACAGATCGGATGGCGACCCGGCCTTCGGGGTCGACCCCCGCGCTCGGCTCGTCCAAGAGGAGCACCTTGGGTCTTCCGACCAGAGCGAGCGCCAGCGACAGCCTCTGTTGCTCACCGCCCGAGAGGCGGCGGAAGGGCGTCGACGCCACCGACGTCAGGCCGACGAGCTCGAGGAGTTTGTCCGGGTCTTCCGGATCCTCGTAGTACTTGCTGAACAACTTCGTCACTCGGTGCGGGCTCAAAACCGGGTAGATCCCTTCTCGTTGGAGCATGACCCCCAGGTTCGGCGTGATCTTCCTCTTGTCGGCCCCAGGGTCCAGACCGAGAACACGGACCTCTCCGCCGGCGGCGGTGCGGAAGCCTTCGAGAGTTTCGACGGTCGAGGTCTTGCCCGCCCCGTTGGGACCGAGCAGTGCGAGCACCTCTCCGTAGTTGGCGGTGAAGCTCAGACCGTCGACAGCGGTTAAGTCGCCATATCGCACTACCAGATCGCGACACTCGACGGCCGCACCGGAGTCGTTTCTCGCTGCCTGGTCTGGCATCCCGGCGAGGCTAGCGTTGGTCCACCGTGCGCCACCTCGCGACTCGCATCTCCTCGACAAGCGACGCCACTGACGGCACTGACGGCACCGACGGCACCGACGGCTCTGACGGCACTGACGGCACTGACGGCACTGACGGCAC
>DASPVS010000492.1:0-5391 GCA_035622235.1 Acidimicrobiales bacterium
GCGGTGATGGGCTTTAGTGCCAACACCCCCGGAAACTCGGTCGGCGGCTCGGTCACGTTTAAGTTCACGCGCAGCTGAGCCAATTGCCGCTTCGCTCGTTGCGAAGCCGAGTAATACAACAAACGGAAAAGGCCCCCGCGAAGCGGGGGCCTTTTTCTTATTTTAGCCAACGCGGACGTGCTCATATTTCGTTGCACCGGCTCGCAATGTGCCCTCACCGGGGTCGGAAGACCGACCGCCGGATAATCACAACGCGAGGCGATACAGCTCCGACCGGCTAGCCAGGGCCAGTCCAGCCTACGAGCATCCCCGGCCGTTGTGCGTGACTCACCGTTTGACGCTGGATCTAGAACGTTCCGGTGCTGGATACTGAGAGCTCGGCGGATTAAGAAGTTGCTTTGGCGATCGGCGGGCTGAAGCTGCCGGAGGATAGGTGGGAACGATGACTATTCGCTCGGCGCGACTAGTGCAAGCTGTCCTGGCGTCCTGGCTCATTTGTGCGATTGGCTTATCGGTGGTCGCAAGCGGCGCTTCAGAAGCTTCTGCTGCGGGCACTGTCATCAAGTCGGTGAGGATATCGGGCAAGGTGTCTATGGGCGACATTACAAACCCCAAGGTGACGATCAAGGGCGAGGGGTTTGGAACAGCGCCCCCGGTTGGGTTAACGAACTCCCGCGGGTACACGGGAAATGACTATGAAGGTGGCATGTACTTCTACGACCAAACGGGCGTGTGGGGCGCTGGAGACGCGGGCTCTGCAACTTGTATTGGCCTTACGAACCTGGTTTGGAGCGGGACAAAGATCACCTTCAACTTTGGCAGTGGGTATGGCCAGGCGCCTCCCAACCCTGTGTGGTGGCTTCATCGTAGAGACAAGGCTTCTGTCACGGTTCAGGGAGTAATTTTCAACTTCACTGTTAAATAGTCAGAAAATCCGAAACGCCCGCTCGCAACGTGCCGCGCGCGAACGGCGCCTAAATGAAGGCCTACGGGGGCAGATGGTGGTCCTGGTAGCACATAGGTGCCATGTGAGGACGGTCGGGAGTCTCAGAGACCTGCACGGTATCAACACCCCCGAGTGATCCTGAGCGCCTCAGCTCTCCATGAGGTTCGAAGGGGTACTAGAAAGAGACTGAGTGTCACAACGACATCCTCAGCTTCGGCAATGAAGGGGGTATCCATGACAGAAACGGCACCGGTCACAGACTGGAGGTCCGACTTTGACGTCATGGACCCGCAATACCTCGTCGACCCCTTCAGCATCTGGGATGACTTGCGTGAGACCTGTCCCATCCCCCATACGAATCGCCGCAAGAGCAGTTGGATGCCACTTCGCTACGACGACGTCATTTCCATCGCGCACGACATCGAGCACTTCAGCTCCCTCAAGGTGGGAGTGATTCCAGGTGATGAGGACGAGGACCCCAACGCCAACTTTGACGGCCCGAACCTTGAGTACGGGCTGCCGCCGATTTCCTCCGACCCGCCGCTGCACACTTGGACGAGGCGCCTGCTACTTCCCTGGTTCTCGCACAAACGGGTCGAAAGCCATGTGCCATTGACCCGAAACCTTTGCCGAGAGTTGCTCAACGGATTCGCCGAAAAGGGTTCGGCAGACGCTGCGGCCGATTACGCGCAGCAGATCCCCGTTCGGGTGATCGCCTCAATACTTGGCGTCCCGACCGAGATGGCCGACACCTTCACTGGGTGGGTACGCGATGTGCTCGAGTTCGCTGACGACCCCGAGCGCCGCCAGCGCGGCGCCGAGGGCCTACTCCTTTTCTTCGTCCAGCATCTAGAGGATCGGCGCCAGAACCCGGGCGATGACCTCTTAAGCGAGCTCCTCCACACCGAGGTAGACGGTCACCAAATCGATGATGGCATCATCATCGGCATGGCCGGCCTTGTGCTCGTCGCTGGGATCGACACGACATGGAGTGCCATCGGCTCGTCGCTGTGGCACTTGGCCAAGCACCCTCACGACCGCCGACGCCTGGTGAGTGAGCCAGACCTCATGCCCACGGCCGTCGAGGAACTTCTGCGGGCCTACTCTCCGGTCACCATGGCGCGTGTTGTGACTCAGGACATCCACTACGCCGGCTGTCCCATGAAAATGGGCGACAAGGTGCTTATGAACTTCCCCGCCGCCAACCGGGATCCCGCCGCGTTCGACCATCCCGAGGTCGTCCAGATCGACCGTGCCCAGAACCGGCACGTTGCATTCGGATCGGGCATTCACCGTTGTGCCGGTTCAAACCTGGCGCGCATGGAGTTACTTGTGGCACTTGAGGAGTGGCTCAGCCGCATCCCAGAGTTTTCGCTGGCCGAGGGGGAGGAGATCACCTGGGCAGGTGGCCAGGTTCGTGGGCCGCGAAACTTGCCCGTGGTGTTCCCGTGAAAATCCGCGTTAATCAGGACAAGTGCCAAGGCCATGCCCGCTGCTACGGGATTTCGCGGGAACTATTTGATGTCGACGAATATGGCATGTCGACCGTGATAGTCGACGAGGTGCCACCGGCTCTCGAAGACAAGGCTCGTCTGGCGGTCGTCAACTGCCCCGAGTTCGCCATTGAGGTCCTGTCCGAGTAGAACGGAAATACAGGGCACCTCCCCCGACGAGAACGTGCCGTGGTTGCGCACTTCGGGTTGATGTCGACCTGAGCTGGAACGACACGGTCGAGCGACCCAACGTGGTTTGACGGTCTCCTGCCGTTACGGGACCGCACGCACCAACGGCAATGCCAGTGCGGTCAAAGGGACCGGGACCCAGCAAGAGTTGCGCGGACTCGAGCACTAAGTATCTTGGCTAGAAAACTTCTCTGTTAGCATCGTCTTATGGTCGAAGCGTATAACCCCGAGCAGTGGGAAAGTTTTTTCGTCCTAGTAGGCACCGGCTCTGCAGCTCTCACAGGTCTCGTTTTTGTTGCCATGTCTATCAACTTAAAAGGGGTGACTAAAGATGCGACGCACAGGTACAGAGCTATAAACATGCTCTCTGGGTTCACCGCTGCGTTTCTGATCAGTGCTCTTGCATTGATGGGCCATCAGACATACCGAACGCTGGGCATCGAATGGTTAATTGTCTCCTTGTTGGCGGCAACGATAAACACCAACGGCTATATTCAGGCTTTTAGATTAGTCGGCAGTCGCTACGCGCTTAACCCCGTTCGTATCGTTGGGGGCAGTGCTTGTTACTTGGGCCAAATTATCGGCTCTTTGATCTTATTCTTTGGTTATAGAGCAGGAATATATCTTGCCGCAGTAGCGCTCATCGTCAATTTCTGTGTTCTGATTTCGGGCTCGTGGCTGCTGATCGTCGGTACATTCCACAGTTCTGATTGAACCCCCGATGGCGATATCGTTCCCGTTTTCGGCGACCCCGTACTCAGGATCAGTCCTCTACGTATCGGCGGTCCGGTTTGCTCTGTATTCGGCGTCTGTGACGTGCGAGCCCCAGAGGGGCGGTCCCTCGGTTACGGATATGTGGCTCATGAAGTGATCCGGTTTGGCGCCATGCCAGTGCTCTTCTCCGTCGGGGGCGAAGACGACGTCGCCCGGGTTGAGCTCGACGACCTCCCCGCCCCGCACTTGGATGAGCCCGCGACCTTCTGTCACATAGAGCGTCTGGCCTCCCTCGTGGGAGTGCCAAGCACTTCGCGCCCCAGGCGAGAACCGAACGGCTGCAACGTTGAGTTGAGTCGAAGGCAAGCCTCGAGTTATGGGGTCGATCCAGACCTCGCCGGTAAAGGTCTCAATGGCTCCTTTGAGTGTGGCTGCTTCACGCGACAGTTCCATGCCCATGGCTCCTTTCGTTCATCCGGGTGCGGACGCACGTGGTCGGAGGTCGCCGTAGAAGTACGAGGCCGTGACCCCGCCGTCGATTAGGAAATCGCTTCCCGTGATGAACGTTCCGTCCGGGCCCATCAAAAGCGCTCCTACCGTGGCCACCTCGTCGGGTGTGCCGGCTCGTTTCGCCGGAGCCAATTCGATCATCCGCCGGTAGCTCTCACCTCGTGGACCGGTCAGTTCGTCCCTTGCTAGGGGAGTAATGATGATCCCGGGACTGATCGTGTTCACCCGGGCGCCCCGCTTGGCCCATCGGACGGCTTCCGCCATCACCCGCAGTGAGTTGGCGCGCTTCGCCAATTGGTAGGCGTGGAGAGAATCTGTGACTCGGTCTGGCTGAAGGATGGGCAGTGCCAGCAGATCATCGGCTGGCGTGGTAGCAAGCACGGAATCCTCTTCGGCGGAGAGGGCACGAAGGCGGTGACCTGACTGAGAAGCAATGACAACTCCCGAACCGCTTGGGGCGATGACATCGCCGATCTCCTCCAGCAATACGGCGGCTCCGTAGAGGTCGACTTTGAGGATTGCCTCGGGTGGCGCCTGGCTAGGTGAGACACCGGCCGCGTGGATCAGTCCAACAATGTCGCCCAATGCTGTCGCGGTCTCGACGAGCGCATGCACAGATTCGCGAGAAGATACGTCGACGATCGAGGCGCTCGTCTCAAATCCAACGTCCACCAGCACGCTTGCCGCAGCGTCGGCGTTGCCCCGATGAAGGTCGGCTAGCAGCAAGTGTTTCCCGGCTCCGATTCGACGTGCGATAGCGAGACCGATCTGTCCCGCGCCGACAAGAACGACGACTTCGCTCATAGCGTCTCCTTGTTAAGCAGCCTTGATTAGCCGCACCGTCAAGCCAACGGAGACCGGTCCGGTGACATGGTCGACGATGCTCGGGCCGTAGCGGTCGTATTTGGCGTGGTATTGAGAATCGATCTCCTCGTCTGATCCCTGTTCTGCCCTGAGGAATTCGACATCGGTTTCGACGTCTCCGGTTCGCACACGTCCGGTCTTGCTAGCCAAAGCGTGGCGGTACCACGGTCGGTGCGGGCCGCCTGCTGAGCGAACGAAGAGCTGGTCCGCTACTCGAACGACCCACATCGTCGTGAAGCGCCGTAACGATCCATCTTCTCGCCGTGAGGCAAGTTGCAGCTCTTCGGCGTTTCCGATTCGCTCCAGTTCCTCGTCCGTCCAGTTACTCACAGCGAGCCCACCCGGATGAGCGACTTGATCGCTATCCGCTCGTCCATCGCCTTGTAGGCATCGGGTGTGCCATCGAGGTCGGTCTCGTAGTTGAAGACAAGGCCGGGGTTGATGACCCCGTCGAGTACGTCGCGCATGAGCTCGGGTATGTACAGACGGGACGGCGCAGGCCCGCCTTTCCAGCCGTTGTTCCGGAAAAACACGTCGCCGAACGGAAGGTCGCCGTGAGGTACCCCGACGACGCCTACCATCGCTCCTGCCTTTGCGATCGAGAACGCTGTTTTGATCGATTCGGCTGTTCCAACGCACTCCATGGAGCTGTCGACTCCCCAGCCGTCGGTCAGC
>DASPVS010000493.1:0-6705 GCA_035622235.1 Acidimicrobiales bacterium
GCCGACAGAGTTTCAGCAGCGAGCGGACGTGCACCTGACCGGGTTGCCGAACTGGATGATCACAGACGCCGGGTACGTGGCGGACCAGGCGTTGGCCGCCCTCGAACGTAACGACGCGATCTGTGTCCCGGGGTTCGTGAACAAGGCGGCGGCTTTCGCACCGAGACTGGGGCCTCGCTCGGTCGTGAGAAAAGTTTCGGGTCGCGTGCTCAAGCAGATCTGAGCACGCTCCAGCCGGCTTCCTGCCGCTAACTCAGCGACCGGTACCCGGGTAGCCACCTCCGCCGAAGGTCTCGTCCAGAGCGTCGTAGTCGACAGCCCACCCTTTTCTCGGAAGTGCGTCGACGAACTCGACTCGCTTCGGCTTCTTGTACGACGCGATGTGTTTACGGCAGTGGTCGATGATCGCTTCTTCGCTGACTTCGGCTCCGTCTCTTCGGACCACGACCGCTACGACGTTCTGTCCCCAGGTGGGATCTGGCACTCCGATCACGGCTGCGTCGGCTATGTCATCGTGGAGTTTGAGGCACCCCTCCACCTCTGTGGGATAGATGTTCTCCGCTGCGGATTTGATGAGACGCGTCTTGGGGCCCACGAAGGTGAGCGATCCATCAGCTTCGACGCGGCCGAGGTCGTTGGTGTGATGCCAACCTCCTTTTTGACGCTCGGCGTTGAGCTCAGGCCGGTTGTGGTATCCGTTCATCACGGTCGGACCGCGCACCACGATCTCACCGACCTCACCGGGCGGGAGCAGCCGCGACTCAGGGTCCGCGACGCAAACCCTTACGAAGGGCACGGGACGTCCTGCACGCCCGATCGACGGGCCCAGCGCATTGAACGTCGCAAGACCCATCACCTCGGTCTGCCCGTAACCCGCGGGCCTGATGCCCCAGGGGCTCTCGTCGACTGTGATCATCGCCGTCCACTGCGGTTTTCCTCCGAAGGCTCGGAGGCTTTTCAGGTCGAAGCGGCCGTCCGAATTGAGGTCCACGATCTGGTCCATCGTGGGGGGCATGACGAAGGCACCCGTGCAACGCTCCTCCGATATGAGCCTGCAGAGCTCCTCCGCGTCCACTCGCGGGGTGAAGACGTTTGTTCCTCCAGAGACGAACGTGGCGAGGGTCGTCATGAAGGTCGCGACGTGGAACAGTGGGCCGCAGTTCAGGTAGACGTAATCGGGCCCGATCCACTGGAGCTGCGCCATCACCGTGCCTTGGAGGACGAGAGCGAGATGGGGGAGAAGGGCGCCGTTCGGCGAACCTCCGAAAGCGGCGGTGTACATCATGAGCACGCTCTCGGATTCGGAGACCGGCCGCGCCGGGTCGTCTGGTGCACCGGATGCGAGCAGTTGCTCGTAGCTGTCCTCGCCCTCTCCGTCGTGTCGAACCCAGAGGGCCGTGGAACGCGACGAGGCCCGCGCTTCGCGAAGCACGTCGCCGATCTCGGCTTCCTGCCAGATGACGACCGCAGGGTTTGAGTCTTCGAGCACGAAAGCGAACTCGTCGGCGCTTTGCCGCCAGTTGGCCGGGCAGAAGACGGCACCGAGCTTTGCCGCTGCCAATAGCCCCTCGAGAAGGCGGTGACAGTTCTGCCCCAACCAGAGGATCCGGTCGCCGCTTCCGACGCCGGAGACGGAAAGCGCGTTCGCCAGTCGGTTGACCCGTTCGTCGAGAGACGAAAAGTCGTGACGGTCCTGACCACACACGACCGCGGTGTGGCCGGGCCGGTTGGCCCTGTGCTGTCGCAGGACGTCCGCGAGGGTGACGGTATGCAGCATGTCCACGCGGGGGTCCAGCTCGCCGCGGTGCGCGTCGGCGGTCATCTCGTCGGAGCGTGTCATCCGTCGATCACGCGTGCTGCCTTGTAACCCGAGCGCGGAATGGTTTCGCGGTCGAGGACCTCGACGTCGGCTTCGATGCCGAGCCTTTGTTTGATCGCGTCGCGGCAGCTGTCAGCGATCTCGTTCTTGTCGGCCGGCGCTTCACTTCCGCGCTCCACGCGGACGCGCAACGGTTTCGCGTCGTCGGTAGGTCTGATCATCTGCCATTCGACCGTCGGTCTTGCAACGGCGGGGACCGAACGGAGCGCGCTCTCCACTTCGGTGGCCTGAAAGCGTGTTCCCTGCGTCGCGATCAGGTCCTTGAACCTCCCGCCCCACAATCCTCTGATGCTCGTCTCGCCACAGACACACGGTTCTCGGATGATGGCGCACGCCTCTTCGAGGTCGTAGCGGATGAAGCCGTTGTCGCGGTCGAGGGTGGTGACGACCAGATCCCCCCATTCGCCGTCGGGGACGTCTCGCCCGGTTTCGGGGTCGACTGCTTGAACAACCGACCAGTCCTGTGCCAGGTGCGCGCCCGGCAGCTGCCCGCATCCGCTTCCGAGGTACGCGTAACACTCGGCGCCCGCGGTCATCAGCGGCATCCCCTTGCCCATGCCGAATCCCGGGGGCATGCGGAATTCGAGACCTGCATCCTTGGGGTCTATGCCGAGCTTTCCCGCGACCTCGAGGAACCTCCCCGTCGTGAATCCTTGAAAAGGAACGTCAGGCTTCACCCGCAGCCAGAACCGCAGTCCCTGTTCGGCCAACTCGTCGGTGTCCGGGGGCGGCACCCAGACATTCAGCATCCCGAAGTACTCGTAGGAACCCGAGAGCATCGGCCCCCCGCTGTAGAGATAGGCGGGATGGGCGTGGGTGATGATCATCCCCGGGCGATAACCGGTGCGCCACCAGTTGCGCGCCGAGGACTCGTATTCGATCCAAAGGTCACGTCGAGTCCAAAAGGAAATCGTCGGGGTCCCCGTGGTTCCCGTGGACGTGCCGATCCTCACGGCCCTGCGCGCGTCGGTGAAGCGGTAGTCGCCGAACGGCGGGTGCTCCGCCTCGGCGTCGCGTAGCTCCTGTTTGACGGTCAGCGGCACGCTGCTCAAGTCGTCGAGCGACTTGATGTCCTTGGCCGAGTTGATGCCACCTTCGCGGAGCTTGCGTTCGAAGAACGCGACCGGGGTGTCGAACACCTTTCCGACGAGCGTCTTGAGACGCTCGAGCTGCAAATCCGCAAGGCGTTCGGGGTCCATCGTCTGGATCTCGGGGTCCCAGAACTTCTGCTCCGGGTCCCTTGGTGGCGGACCGAGGATCTCAGGTCCGTAACTCGGCATTGCCCCTCCTTGTCAGCGGCGGGGTAGCCCCAGTACCCGCTCGGCGATGATGTTCCGCTGTATCTCCGATGTACCACCTGCGATGGTGCCGGAGAAAGCCTGCATCCAGTGTTCGATCCAGGTCTCGTCTCGTCCCCGTGCGAGTGGCGGCGCGTCGCTCCGGTCCAAGTCCATGCCGGGCGCACACAACGCCTCTGCGACGTCGAGTGCGAGATTGCGTCGGCATTCGCTTCCGAGGAGTTTGAGAACCGAGTGCTCGGGTGAGGCCAAACCTTTGGCGAACTTGGAGAACCCGCGATAACCCAGCAGCTTGAGCGTCTGCGACTGGATGTAGGCGCGAGCCACCATGTCACGGAACATGGGGTCGTCGGCGACGCGCCTGCCCCCCGGGAGGACCTGCTTGCCGGATTCGAGTACCCGCCTGAGCATCCTGTCGAGCCCGGCCGAATCGTTGATCCACAGCATTCCTCGCTCGTGGGCCAGGGAGGCTCCTGCGATCGTCCACCCGTTGTGGAGCTGACCCACGAGGTTCTCGGCCGGGACGACGACATCGGTGAAGAAGACCTCGTTGAAGTCGGCGCGGTCCCTGTTCGTCAGTTCTGCGATCGGACGTGTCTCGATTCCGGGTGTCTCCATGTCGATGATGAGAACGCTGATCCCGGCGTGCTTCTTCGCCTCTTGATCGGTGCGCACGAAACAAAAGCAGTAGTCGGCTTCGTGCGCACCTGAGGTCCAGACCTTCTGTCCGTTGACCAGGAAATGGTCTCCGTCGAGGTCGGCCCGTGTGCGCAAGCCGGCCAAATCGCTCCCCGCGTTCGGCTCGCTCATTCCAAGGCACCAAGCCAGCTCTGCGCGAAGCGTGGGTAGTGCGTAGCGACGTTTCTGTTCTTCTGTTCCGTAGTCGAGGATCGAAGGCGTGATGATCGAAAGTCCCTGCGGATTGCACGACCGCGGTACGCCGAGACGCACCAACTCCTCGAAATAGACCATCTGCTGGATCGGGGTGGCGTTGCGACCGCCGTATTCGGGTGGCCAACCCGGCACGAGCCACCCTGCGTCGAAAAGTCGTTGCTGCCAGCGTTTCGCCCACTCCGGGATGTGGGCCGAGGACCTGACAGGCTCGCTCCGCTCTTCGGGAGAAGGGAGGTTCTCCTCCATCCACCTTGCGAGCTCGGAGCGAAACGCCTCTGTCTCCTCGTCGTACTGCAAGTGCACGGGAGGATCGTAGCCCCGGTTCCTGACACGCATGTCAGAGACAACCGGCCATTTCGCAAGCGCTAGGGAGTGTCCTTGGTGAGGAGAATGGAGCCGGCGATGGGGCCACCGCCGTTCGCGACGGCGGCGACCTGCGGTTCTCCTGGAGCCTGGCGGTCTCCGCCCTCGCCTCGTAACTGCACACACGCCTCGTGGAGTAGCCCGAACCCGTGCAAACGGCCGGCAGAGAGCTGGCCTCCGTTGGTGTTGAGGGGCAACGGGCCGTCGAGCGCGATCGCCTTGCCGTCTTCTACGAACGAGCCGCTCTCGCCTTTACCGCAGAATCCGAGCTCCTCGAGCCAGACCATCGTGAGTATCGAAAAGCCGTCGTAGAGCTCCGCCACGTCGACGTCCGACGGCCGCAGGTCGGTGCGCTCCCACATCGAAGCCGCCGCGTCACGGGCGGCCATCGTTGTCATGTCGTCGAATTGGTCCCAGCTCGGCCGCCCACGCAACGCGGTACCGATCGCGTTCACGTGGAGGGCCGGGTGAGGCGTGTCAGAGGCGACGTCTCTGTGTGAAACCACGACCGCAGTGGAACCGTCACAAGGTGCGTCGCAGTCGTATAGGCAGAGCGGGTCCGAGATCATGCGGACCGAGAGGTAATCCTCGAGCGTCATCGGGTCGCGATAGATCGCCTTCGGGTTCCGTTCGGCGTTGCGTCGTGCGTTGAGCGCTATCTGGGCCAGCTGTTCCCTGGTGAGACCGAATTCGTACATGCGTCGTTTGGCGATCAATGCGAGCCAGTTGACTGCCGAGACTGCGCCGTAAGGCAGGACCCACTGCAGTGGTCCGGAGAACCTCGGTATGCCGCGACCGCCCGACGGCGCCCCGCCGATTCCCTGCCGACCGCCACCAGCCTGAGCCGATCCCTCCGTGACGGTGCGGTAGACGACGACATGACGGGCGAGCCCCGCCGCCACGGCCAGGCACGCGCTGAACACCGCTCTGATCTGGCCAGCGCCCTCACTCCCGCCGTCGTGCCAGTTGAGCTTCAAGCGCAACGCGTCCTGGACGTCAGAGATGCCCGGCCCGGAGAATCCCGGTGGGCCGAACCCCCCTCCCGGGTAGGTGGAGAGGCCGTCTATGTCCTCTCGTTCGAGTCCCGCGTCGGCGATCGCCTGGATGCAAGCTTCGAGGGTGAGATCGAGATCGGTGCGTCCGAGTCGCCGTCCCACCGCGGACTGGCCGATTCCGGATATGACCGCCCTGCGCTCGAGTGGTTCGGACGCGCTCATCGCGACCCGGCTCTGTCCCGAAGCGGGAGATCGTCGGACCCGTCCTTCGAGGGGAGACCGTCCTGCTCAGCCTCGAGGTCGGGCCTGAACAGGGGGAGCCACACATCGTCGTGATGCTCGAATTGGACCACCACCGGCATGCCGATCCGGACCCGCTCGGCGTCGCAATCCACCAGGTTCGACGTGAGGCGTACGTCGTCCTGCTCGGCGATCGTTACGAGAACGATCACATACGGATCTCCTGCGCCGGTCCACGGATGAAAGTTGATCGTGAAGGAATGAATCGTCCCCTTCCCGCTCACCGCCCGGGGCGTGACGTTGCGGCTCAGGCAATAAGGGCAGACGGGAGAGGGAGGATGAAAGTACCGATCGCAGTCCCCGCAAGCGAGAAAGCGCAGCTCACCTTCCTCGCCGCCTGTCCAGAAGAAGCGGTTCTGTTCGTCCACGCGAGGAAGCAATCGGATCGGCGGTCCGCTGGCGGTCATCGAAGCGATGCTAGGCGAGGAGCTTCCATGACCTGACATCGGTGTCAGGTTTCTGGCGTCGTTGCCGTGCTCGCCTCATCGGCGAGGCTCTCGGATGGCGTCGTCCGCCATCGCGGCGAGCTGGCGCCGATCGATCTTTTCCATCGCGGTGCGCGGCAGCTCCGTAGTGATCAACAACGCCTCTGGAAGTTTGTAGGCAGCCAGTCGTCCGGCGGCGTGCTCGCGGAGCGAGGTCAACGTGACAGGGTTTTCTTCGCTTCGTGGCACGACGATCGCAACGCCGATCTCACCCATCACAGGGTCGGGAGAAGGTGCGACCGCAACGTGGGCCACCCCGGGGTGATCGGCGAGAGCCTCTTCGACTTCCAACGGAAAGACGTTGTAGCCGCCGCGGACGAACATCTCTTTCGTCCGTCCCACCAGATGTAGCCGACCTTGGTGGTCCAGGTACCCGAGGTCCCCGGTACGAATCGCGCGATCGTCGGTGAACACCGCTTCGGTAGCCGCGCGGTCGCCGTAGTAGCCCTCCATCACCGCTTCCGAGCGAAGGCAGACCTCACCGACGGCTT
>DASPVS010000494.1:0-3526 GCA_035622235.1 Acidimicrobiales bacterium
CCACCGTGCGTGGGCACGAACTGAGCGGTGAGGTCGCGCTCGATTACCACTCTGATGGCTCCGATCTCGTAGGCCTCCTGTGTCTGCGACGGGCGTATTCCGGAGGGCTTTCGTATCTCGCAAACGCAGTGGCAATCCACAATGAACTGGTGCGCAGTTGCCCCGAGCTGGCACTGGCGCTCTACGAACCACTGCCCATCGATGCACGAGGCGAACAGCGTGCAGGCGCTTCACCCTACTACTGCATTCCTTGTTTCTCTAAGAGAGACAATCGGGTGTTCGTCCGATTCAACAACGAATACGTCATGGCTTCCCAGCGAATCCCGAGTGCGCCTCACCTGACTGAGGTTGCGCGTAACGCATTAGCCGAAGTTGCTGCGCTAGCCAACCATCCTGACTTCCACGTTTCCATGGACCTCCAGGAAGGTGACATTCAGTTCGTCAACAATTACCACCTTCTCCATACGCGCACGTCCTATAAGGACGCTCCAGCTCTGGGTTACAAGCGCCACCTAAAGCGACTTTGGTTAGAGTCGCGCTTGCTGACCAATCGGCCGGTCTACTTCACCGATATGTTTCGACCTTCTCACTGGGAAGCGAGTCGCTGCATCAGCTCAATTCCACTTGTTCCGCGGCCTCAGAGCAGGTAACTCCCGTCGTAAATCCGTGTCCAGGGAAGTCCTGCCAGATTTCTCATGAGCGCGGTCTACCCGGTGGTATCCACCTCCTCGATGCACACCGGGTCTTACCGGATTGAACGAACTTCATCGTCTTTATTTTCGCCTTTTGTTCCGTTCATCCACAGGTCGATTTCCTTCCACAGCCGCAACGGATCGTCTAGGCGGCGGCTGCCGCGAGCCAGTGCATCCCTTGAGGTCAGCTAGGTGCGTTGGTCGGCGTCCACTCGGTACCGGAGGTAGACAACGCCGCTGGCGAAGTGTCGAGTCTCCAGAAGGCGAAGGGGCAGGCTCACGCCTTTGGGACACCACGGCTTACCGCCACCGAGCATGATGGGGACCGTCAGCAGACGAATCTCGTCCACGAGACCGGCGGCGAGCGCCTGCCCAGCGAGGTTGGCTCCGCCGATGGTGATGCGCCGAGTAGCAGCCGCCTTCAGGCGTCGTACAGCGTCGGGGTCGAAGTCCTGCTCGAGGCTCGTCCTCGCACTTGCTACAGACTCGAGGCTGCGCGAGTACACAACCTTGTCCGCGTCTCGCCAGATTGCGGCGAATTCTCGGACGTACCCTTCGACCGGGATGGCGCTCTCCCAGTAGAGCATTGCCTCGTACATCCGGCGCCCATAAAGGTATGTCCCGGCCGGCCTCTCGAGCTCTTTGATAAAGGAAAAGACTTCCTCGTCGGGTTCGGACCAGTCGATCCCACCGTCGGGGTCCTCTGTGTAGCCGTCGACGGAGATATTGGCGGTGTATACGAGCTCAGCCACCGATTCGGAGCCGTCCCTCGACAAGCCCTCGAGGTGCCGCTACTGCACGCTCCGTCGACGACTCTGATGACATTCGGTCAGGATGCCAGTCTCTGATCGGACGCGCCAGGATCCAGTACCGGTCCAAAATCTAACGACCCTTCTCGCATCTCGAAGGGCCCTCCGCCCCACCCTCGGTCGCCACTGACCATCGGACGACCGGTCTCTGATCACCTGCCACAGCTCCCGGTTCAAGGGTCGAGGATTCGGAAAACTTCCCACACTTTCGATTTCGGACCCGTGTGGATATACGGGAACAGATTACCCAGGTGCATTCCGGTTCGTCGACGGAACAGCCCAGTGGGCTGCCGGGGCGAGAACGGTCCAAGTGAACCAAATTGCGTCGGAATTACTAACGTGGTTTGGGGCGGGAGGAAGGTCGAATTCAATTTCGACAGTGGTTATGGGCAGGCTCCACCCAACCAGGTTTGGTGGCTCAGTCCCGGTGATCTCTACGCCGTCGGCGTCAAGGGAGCAATTTTCCAAGCGACGGTACCTTAGGCACTACAGCGAGCCGAGCCTTCGTTCTTAACTACGCCGAGTCGAGCTGTCCGTCGGGCGTCCGCTGGACCACATATTTGCGAATACGGAGCACGTTGCGATGAGCGTCAATGATCATCGCAGATCCCCCAGTCGTAGATGCACACATCCCGTCCCGCCTTCACCTCGCAGTGTTAGCCGTGAGGCGGTGTAGCGTTTGGCGCCCCATGGTGCTCATCGCTGGGTTGGTGTTGGCGTAATACCAGACAGCTCCTAACGCTTGCTCGAACGCCCAGGCTTTGCTGCGCTCCCACTCCAGCTCGTCGCATCGCAGCTCGGCACGGAAAATCGCTCTTGGACCGTCGTCGAGCAGGTGCCACCCAGCGATGACGTCCAGAGCCGGGTCGGCTGGGCCAAAACCTCCGCAGTCGAGCACCCCGACTAGTCGGCCGCAGTCGACGAGAACATTTGGCGGGATCAAGTCGCCATGGGTCATCACGTCCGGTGACGTCCTCGGTAGGTCGCGGAAGTAGTTCCACATCTCTGCGAGCCGCACCACATCGAGCAGCTCGGCGCTCTTGCCAAGACAAGTCTGTACCCACTCGTCGTGGTCGTGGAGGTCACCGCCGCGCTGTACGCCATGGAATCGGCGGCCGCGGGTGCCGACGGAGCGCAGAGCGGAAACCAAGGTGGCGAGATTGCGTGCGAAGTCGACGTTTCCACTCTGGTCGTCATCAGTGGCGGCCGTGCCGGGCAACCAGTTCTGCACCGACCACGGCAACGGGTAGCCGGGGCCGGGTTTGCCGATGGCGACCGGGACAGGCGCTGGAAATGGTGAATACAGGGCGAACTCCGTGCTCGCCCGAGCCTCGTTTTCGAGGAGCTGGCGCGTTGTTTCAGGATCAGCGGCCCGAAGCGGAAAGCGCGCCGCAAGTTCGTCGCCGATCTTGAAGATCGCGTTGACGGTGCCGCTCGATCGGATGCGTCGAATTGGCCGCTGCGCCCACTCGGGGAACTGGCTCCCGATAAGGTGGCGTGCAACCTCTTCGGAGACATCGATCTCGTCGTCGTGCATCATGAGAGCAATCCCATGCGTCGCCAGCTTTGCAGTAACGCCACCCGAGAACTGAGATTCTCGTGCTCCGTACACCTTGACGGGACATCCGATGCGTGATGCCGCTTGCGGCTGCAGGACATTTGTCGGGCCTGCTCGCAAGCGACAGAGCGGAGCGATCCTGGGTGGTTGAACCATCCCGGCCCGAAATGAGGGTGAGCGCCCACGGGCATTTCCGATCGCATAGGACCATCGCGGCCTCGCCCTTCACGCTGGAACGACTTGACCGCTGTCCGAGACACAGCCTCCCGTTCCGGCGAGCGTGAGCCTCCGCCGCTCATATAGGCAGTTATCTATTTCCAGCGAGACGACGAGTCGTAGGCGCCAAACGCCGTACCGCACTACCGCACAGGGCGGAACGCGGCCCGAAGTTCACTGGCGAACAGTTCGGGTTCTTCCCAGGCGGCGAAGTGGCCGCCCTTGTCCACCTCATGGAAGTAGATGGTGTT
>DASPVS010000495.1:0-8184 GCA_035622235.1 Acidimicrobiales bacterium
TGGGATCCTCCGACCGCGGAGACCGAATTCCAAGAGGCTTACACGGCTCACAAGAACATCAACGCCGCGCTGATCCCGAACGACGAGACGGGCGCCCCGATCATCACCTACCTCCAGACTCTGCACATCGCACCGAAGACATTCCCGACCACGGGGCAGGATGCGACTCTCACGGGTCTGCAAAACGTTCTCTCGGGTTATCAGTGCGGAACGGTGTACAAGCCCATCTACCTGGAGGCCCAGGCTGCGACCGCGCTGGCCTTGTACCTGAGGGCAGGAAAGAGTGCACCCTCTTCGCTGGTCAACGGCACCACGACCGACACGACGACGGGCACGAAAGTTCCTTCGGTTCTCGAGACCCCCGAATGGGTCACGACCTCCAACATGAATTCCACGATCATCAAGGACAATTTCGTGCCAGCGTCACAGTTGTGCGCAGGTTCGTACGCTTCTGACTGCACTGCGGCGGGAATCACGCCCTGAGGCGCGCCACCACATTTGGGCCTACGATCCTTTGTCGGACAGCCCTGCCCGCTTCTTCCAAGAGCCGGAAGGGGTGGGCAGGACCGCAAGGGTCACGGCGTGAGTGCACGGCATGAGTGATGGCAAGGGCACCATCGAGAACGAGGCTGGAGCCACTCTCGGAGATCAGCCCGGCCCGGGTGACGCCGCCTCTGATGGTGTCCCGATCGTCCAGCTGCGCGGGGTAACCAAGTCTTTCGGTCCTGTCCGCGCACTCACCAAGGTCGACCTTGATGTTCCGACGGGTCAGGTCACCGCGCTCGCTGGTGACAACGGTGCAGGGAAGTCATCGCTCATCAAGACGATCTCAGGGCTGTGGCAACCGGACGAAGGCCAGATCCTGTGGGAGGGCCGTCCGATTCGTCTGCACAACCCGAAGGATGCCGAGATGCTCGGCATCACCACGATCTATCAGGATCTCGCGCTCTGCGACAACCTCGACATCGTCCAGAACATGTTCCTCGGTCATGAAAAACTTCGCCTCGGCGTGCTGGACGAGGGGACGATGGAGATCGCCGCCCGCAAGACGCTCCAAGAGCTCCGTGTCACGACGATCCGCTCGATCCGTCAACCTGTGGCGTCACTGTCAGGAGGTCAGCGTCAATCCGTTGCGGTCGCTAGAGCGGTCATGGCGAAGGCAAAGCTCGTGATCATGGACGAGCCGACGGCTGCGTTGGGCGTAGCTCAGACCGAGCTGGTGCTCGACCTCATACGTCGTTTGTCCTCTCAGGGCGTGACCGTCCTCATGATCTCGCACAACCTGAACGACGTCTTCAGCGTCGCCGACCGGATCGCGATCCTTTATCTCGGACGTCTCGTCGCGGTCCGCCCGACTTCCGAATTCGACCGCCAGGTGGTGGTCGACTTCATGACGACCGGTGCTTCTTCTCGCACTCTCTCGGGCGCCGATCACGTGGAACCGTCCGCATGAATCGGGCCGCATGAACTGGCCGCTTGAAGCCGGCCGCATGAAGTGGCCGCTTGAAGCCGGCCGCTTGAAGCCGGCCGCTTGAAGACGACGAGGAGTTAGGCGATGGCGCTCGACGAGCACGACGTCAACAAGTCGACCGAAGAAGCCAAGGACGTTGAAGCAGCCGCGGCAGCCGGTTCGACTGCGTCGGAATACCTGGTCAACTCCCTGGGCGAATACGTAAAGGCCTGGTGGGCACGAATCCGCCGAGGCGAGAGCGGTGTTCTGCCCATTTTGGTCGGTCTCGTCGTGATCGTCGTGATCTTCCAGTCACAGTCGTCTGCTTTTCTCACGGCCGGAAACATCGTCAACTTGCTCGTCCAGGCCACTGTTTTCACACTCCTCGGCCTTGCAGAGACGTTCGCTCTGTTGCTGAGCGAAATCGACCTGTCGGCCGGATACGTAGCAGCAGTGGGAGCGTTCATAATCGCGGAGACCATTGCGGCTCCCAACAGCTGGCCTTGGTGGGCAGGAATCCTTGCCGGCCTAGCTGCCACGGCCGCGATCGGCGCGCTTCAGGGAACCCTCATAACCCGACTGCGACTTCCTTCTTTCATCGTCACCCTGGCCGGTTTACTCGGATGGCAGGGAGTGATGATTTTCCTCGCCGACGTGGATCCTGCTGCGGTCGGAGGAGTGATCCGGATCAGCACGACCAGCCCCGTCTACAAGCTTGTGAACAGCAACATGAGCACGGCTCTCAGCTGGGTGCTGTACGTGATCGCGATCGGCCTCTACGCGGTGTTCGCTTTGGTGCGTGCGGGACGTCGTCGGTCCAAAGGGCTCAGCGCGCCACCGCTCAGCATCACGATTCTCACCATCGTCGTAACCGCTGCGGCAGGTGCAGCTCTCGTCATCGTGTGCAACCTCAACCGCGGGGTGCTCGTCCCGCTTCGTGGAGTCCCGTGGGTCGTGCCGTTCGTGCTTCTCGTCACGCTCGCTTGGTCGCTTCTGCTCGGAAAGACGCGTCTGGGTCGCTACATATACGCGATCGGAGCCAATCCCGAAGCCGCTCGCCGAGCGGGTATCAACGTCGCGAGGATCAGAACCTACGGTTTCATGCTGTGCAGTTTCACCGCCGGTCTCGCAGGCCTTGCCTACGAGTCGAGACTCGGGTCGATGGCGACGGACATAGACGGAGGGACGCTCGTCCTCTACGCGGTCGCGGCTGCCGTCATCGGTGGGACCAGTCTCTTCGGCGGGCGAGGAAAAGCGGTCCACGCGCTGTTGGGTGGGATCGTGATCGCCGCCGTTTACAACGGGCTCGGGCTTCTCGGCATAAGCACGGCTGGACAGGACGTCGCAACGGCACTGGTGCTCTTGGCGGCGGTGACGGTCGACTCTCTCCTACGTCGGAGGGGGTCGAGCGCCGCCGTCTGAGTCGACTGGATCGACTGAGTCCTCTCAGCCTCCACGCTCAATTCGTCGAGCATCGGAGCACTCGGCTTGGCCGGATCGGTTTCTTGACCGCGTCCGATCTCCACTTCTAGCGTCGGCTCTCACAGGCCGTTGAGAAGGGGTCCCAATGTCCGGTTCAGCCCGTAACGCAGGTGAAGTCCGCATGCTCATTGACGGCGAGCTCGTGGAAGCAGCATCGGGGAAGAGGTTCGACAACGTAAACCCCGCCACCGAAGAAGTGCTCGGCCCCGTGGCCGACGGCTCCGCCGAGGACATGCGCAGAGCGATCGGGGCCGCACGTCGCGCATTCGACGAGACGGACTGGTCGACCAACCACTCGTTGCGAAAGCGCTGTCTGGAACAACTTCAGGAGGCACTCGAGTCCGAGCGAGAGGAGCTGCGAGAAGAAGTGATCGCAGAAGTCGGCTCGCCTCGGATGCTCACGTTCAGTGCCCAGCTCGACGCCCCGTTGGATGAAGGTCTTCGTTATCCAGCGAAGCTCATCGACGAGTTCCAATGGGAGCGAGACCTTCCGGACGGGAACATGTTCGGCATGATGAGCAAGCGTGCCGTGTGGAAAGAGCCGATGGGGGTCGTTGGGGCGATCGTCCCGTGGAACTATCCGGTCGAGGTCACGATCAACAAGATCGGCCCGATCCTCGCCACAGGGAACACCTTGGTCCTGAAGCCCGCGCCTGACACCCCGTGGAACGCGACCAGGCTGGGACGCCTCGTGTCAGAGAGAACGGACATCCCTGCGGGCGTGTTCAACGTCGTAACCTCCTCTGATCATCTGGTCGGCGAAGAGCTGACCGTCTCGCCGCTCGTGGACATGATCTCGTTCACAGGGTCGACCGCCACCGGCAAACGAATAATGGAAAAGGGCTCGGACACCCTCAAGCGTGTTTTCCTGGAGCTCGGGGGCAAATCGGCGATGATCGTCTGCGACGACGCGGACTTCGCGTCCGTCGTACCGGGCGGTTCCATGGTCTGCATTCACGGGGGACAGGGATGCGCGATGCAAACCCGAATGCTGCTTCCTCGCTCGCGCTACGAAGAAGGCGTGGGCCTGATCACCGCTGCAATGGGTGCTGTGACTTACGGTGATCCGAACGACGAAACGGTCCTCATGGGACCGCTCATCACTCGGCGTCAGCGCGACAGAGTCCTCGGTTACATCGAACGGGGGCGCGAGGAGGGTGCGAATCTCGTGATGGGCGGCGGAAGACCTTCGCATCTGCCGAAGGGTTGGTTCGTCGAGCCCACACTGTTCGTCGACGTCGACAACTCGATGACCATCGCACAAGAAGAGATCTTCGGTCCGGTTCTCACCGTCCTCGCTTACGAAGACGACGACGACGCCGTTCGAATCGCCAACGAGAGCAGCTACGGTCTTTCCGGCGGTGTGTTCTCTTCGTCAGTGGATCGTGCCAACTCGATCGCACGGCGCGTCCGCACCGGATCGATCGGCATAAACGGCGGTCTGTGGTATGGAGCCGATTCGCCTTACGGCGGCTACAAGACGAGCGGGATTGGTAGGCAGTGCGGGATAGAGGGTTTCGAGCAGTATCTCGAAACGAAGGCGGTCGCTTGGCCCATACCGTGAAGCGCTTGGCCTATGCGTGAAGCCTTCGGCCATATCTCGAAGCGCTTCGGCCGGCCTCGCTGCCATCCCCCAAGCTCCTAGCGCGAACCAGATCCGACGACCGGGCCGATCAGGTCGTCGACATTCTCAGGGAATCTGGACCTGCTGTGCCTGAGCGATCAGACCTGCCCGGTCGGCGAGGAGGATGAAACCCCCCGCGATCGCTTTGTCCAGACTCGACTCGTATGAAGCGAGGTATCCGCTCTTGTTGTGATAGAGGCTCACCAACGTTTCCTCGTTGAACGGGGTTGTCGACCCGAAGAGTGAACAGATCGCGTTGGAACCGACTGGTGCCTCTCCGCTCAGGGTTGACACCGGGACATCGACCGCCGGCGTTCGAACTCCTCCGATCACATTGCCGTGACTGTCCAACGCGAGGACGGGGGGATTGGTGCTCTCGAGCTTGAACGGGGCCGGACTTGGGGGAGGCGTGCCGTCGTCGACCCACTTGTTGAACGCGGCGAACGCCGCCTGTACGACGATGTGCTGAGGGCCGTCGTTGATCTGGGCGGTGCAACCGAGGATCCCGGCAGCCCCACCGACGACATACGCGTCGGCGTGAGATGTGCCCGCCACTTCCCACGTGCGAATTCGATCAGTGTTGGGCTGTAGGGCGGCCGCGAAACCGAGCAGGGTCACGTCGGTCTGAGTCTCGAACATGAAGACCGGCACGTTCAGATCGGTCCTGATCCGTAGACCGTTCGTGCTCGGGTTCGATATCACCGAAGTGCCGTCGAGCGGGGCCGCGGTTCCCGCTCTGCTGTGGATGAAGATCCCGTCGAAGGCATCGGTCAACGGCTGCAAGGTGTCCGCGAACGTGGTTAGGAAGAAAGCAGATTGTGATTCGCCGACGGCGACGATGTGCTTGGGGTGAAGATCCCCCAACACCGAGTCCCGACCGGAGCTCACTGCTTTTCCGATTTGGGCGAACATGTCCAAGGCGTACTGGTCGCCGGGGTGCTGGAGCGTTCCGTAGCGAGAGGGCTCCTCCTGGACGAGCCCCTTGCCGGCAGACTGACCCAGAAGCGGCCTGCCGCCTTCGACACCCAGAGCCTGAGCCGAAACCGCTACGTACGCATAGCCGTCGCTCATCAGCTCGGGATTTAGGTAATCCCAGTCCGGAGCCGATTCACCCCCTGAGACGTTCATCCATTCGACGACGACGGTGCCGTTGAAGTGGGAAGCCTCCTCGGGTCGACGAACCAGGATTCTGGTCCTGTAAAAGGCGGATCCTGTCGGTGCGATCGACCACTTGCCATTTCGCGGTGAGGACGTCGCCTCGAATGTGCTCGCTGTTCCCGAGGCGAAGAACTCCTGTTCCATATATCCGTTAGCCGCCAAGTCGAGCGGGTGTGCAGAGAGCGGCTCTAGGACGTGACCAGTTGTTATGGGGCCCGATAGGTTGGCTACGGCTCGGTACACGGCGTCTTCACCAGCCGTTTGGGTTTGCGACGACGAGCCGCTCTGGACCGACGATCCATTCTGAGTGGTGCTGCACGCCGTGATGCCGATCGAGGCACACAACAGCGCCCCGCCGGAGATCAGTCCGATTCTGAATTTCATTGGAGCTCATTCTGGCTCGCGGCGACGCGTAATTCACGCGTTCGCAGTCGTCGTGAACACGATCTCCCGCGACCTCGTATTCCTCGGCAACCTGCTTGTCCCCGAGACCCAGAGGTTCCTTACCAATGAAAGCATTCCAAACCCAAAGTGAAGCGCGCTCCGAAAGCCTGGTCGATGCGATCGCACCCTTGAGAACTCTGACGATCCTGGGATTACTGGGTATTGCGCTTATCCACCTTCTCGATCTGCCGGGAACGATCGGTCCGAGCCCGGTTCAGGGAGCCGGCTATTTGCTCATAATGGCCGGCTGCATCGCTACGTCGGCGGCCCTGCTCCATGCGATCTCCCCAGGGCGGTGGGTTGCCGCGATGGTTCTTGGGGCATTGCCTGCTGGTGCCTACGTGCTCACGCGAACCGTGGGTCTTCCGTTCGACACCAGTGACATCGGCAACTGGGGAGATCCCCTTGGAACGGCATCTCTGTTCGTCGAGGGGCTGGTCGTGGTTTTCGGCGCTTACGGGTTCTTCTTGAACAGGATCGGTGTCCGGGCCGGCGCACCGCGGCTCGGACGCATTGGCGAGATTCGAGGCTGAAAGACCTTGTGAGACAAACCAGACGAGAGGTACCGGTCGCGCCGAATTAGCCCGTGCCTGGACCGGCGGCCAGTCGACTCAAGATCTCGTCCTGTGCCTGGAGATGTTCCTGGATCTTGACCGCCTCGTGCAACACCGCGTCGGCGTCGTTGTACGTTGCGACCGATCGCTTGTCGGCTGCTGCCGCGAGCTGATTCTGACCCACGAGGACGACCGATAAGAGGACCAACTGGAGAAACGTCTGGGAGATCCACGAGACGAGCTCGACGGGACTGTGTGATCGGACCGCGGAGGGGAGGCTGATCAGCGCGAGGGCCGCGAACGCATAAGCGCACCACATGGTCCCGACCCCCTCCGTAACCTTCACGGCGAACCACGCGTTGAACCGCGTTAAGCCCGTGCCTCTTGGTAGCTGATCCGTGACCCTGACCGGTTTCGAGGCGTGTTCGAGTTTCTCTTGTGTTCGATTGTGCGGTACGTAGTGGTAGACGGTTGTCTCGGCCATGTGGTCTCCTCACTGGGTCTCGATATCGGTGCGCCTTCGATGGTCCGGGCCCGCATGGGATGTGTGAGCCCGCTACGCCCGCTCCAGCCCTCCGGGGCCAGTTGAAGCGACTTCCTGTTGACGCCCAGCTCTCGCGTAGCCAGTCTGTTCTCGCACCACCTCCCTCACAATTCCCTTGCCCTTGGCTCACGGGCAGTCGGCTCGCCGGCCGTCGGCTCACCGGGCTCACGGGCAGTCGGCTCACGGGGCTCACCTACCGTCGGCTTACCCGGCTCAGATGTATCGGCTCAGGGACCTTGGCTCACGGTCCAATCACATCGACTTGCCCGGCTTCGTGGCCCTACGACATCGCAGCACTGGAAGCGTGCGTCTTTCGTAGGGGAAAGAGGGACTTGACCTGCCGCTGAGCTTCCCCGCTACAATCTTTGGAGGACAACGACACGCCCGAGGCAAGGAGGTGAAGCCAGATGAGATCAGAACCTCCCAGTATCTGGCGCCCTCCGATTGCTCGTCGAGGCTGACGTCCGTTTCTTGCTCTGAGCGGGGGCTATTCATTCTCCGCTGAGAACAGCAGCCTCCGGGTGGCGAGTTCGTAGGGCAGTTTCCGCATCGCAGGCGTCGCCTGCCGCGCCACCGGCGCGCTCTGTGTCGACCCCTCCGGTTGGGCACGCGTCGATAGCGCCACTTCATCCCGTATCTGTTCTCGAACGTCGTAAAGGACCGGAGGTCTCCTATGTCTCTTTTCTCGTCAACACCTGTGTCCAGGGCTGTCCTGGACCTCCATTCGTCACGTCCATCTTCCGTATGGCTCACCGTTCGTCCGGTTCGTCATGTGATCGGGGGGTGCCGGCGATGACGAATGCGAACACATACCGCGTCGCTGACGCCCACGCCGTCAGGAACGACGCCAACGAAACGAACACCTACGTCGACAACGCCGTTCTCGATCCCGAGCATGTAGGCGACATCCGAGGCGCGCTCGGGACCA
>DASPVS010000496.1:0-9647 GCA_035622235.1 Acidimicrobiales bacterium
GGTTCCTCACCTGGAACGAAGCCCCCCAGATCCATCGGAGGGAGGATACTCGGGGGTCTTTCGGCACGGACGTCGGCACCGGCGCTATGGACGGGGACCGAAGCGCCGTACCATGGCGCCGAGTGTCGGGTCATCGTCAAAACCGGGTAGCGCTGAACCGATACGGGTCGATGCGTCGTGGCTAGGGACCTCGCGATCGATCTCGGTACGGCGAACACGCTCGTGTTCGCGCGCGGAAAAGGGATCGTCTTGAACGAGCCGACGGTGATCGCGCTCAACTCCCGCACGAACGAGGTCCTGGCGGTGGGCCACGAGGCGTGGCAGATGATCGGACGAACGCCCGGCTACATCGTGGCGGACAGGCCGTTACGCCAAGGAGCGATCACCGACTTCGACGTCACCGAGAAGATGATCCGTTTACTTCTGCACCGCTGTGGCGTCGGCAGGTTCAATCGCCCGCGGGTTCTCATATGCGTTCCGTCCGCGATCACTTCCGTCGAACGGAGGGCCGTACGAGAGGCGGCGCGCCGCGCCGGAGCCTCTGCTGTTTATCTGATCGAGCAACCGATGGCGGCGGCGATGGGAGCGGGTCTCGCAACTCACGAACCAGTCGGGAACATGGTCGTGGACGTCGGCGGTGGCACGTCGGAAACCGCCGTCATCTCTCTCGGTGGGGTGGTCGCGGTCCAGGCGATCCGCTGCGGCGGCTTCGACATCGATGCGTCCGTGCAGGCGTATGTGCGGCGCGAATTCGGCATCGCCATAGGCGAAAGGACGGCCGAGGAAATCAAAATGGCCATCGGTTCCGCGGCCCCATTCGAAGGTGAGATGAAGGCCGAGGTCCGGGGCCGCGAGCTCATGACGGGCATGCCGAAGACCGTCGTGCTCGCGCCGAGCGAGGTGCGCACTGCGATAGACGACCTCGTCGGCCAAATAATCCAGGCAGCTGTGGAGTGTCTCGGAGAGGCTCCGCCCGAGCTGGCTCAGGACATCATCTTCCAAGGGATCCATCTGCTCGGGGGCGGTGCGCTCCTTCGGGGCATGGCCGAACGTCTGGCCCGTGAGACCGCAGTTCCCGTTCATCTGGTCGACATGCCACTCGAGTGCGTGGCCATGGGAGCGGGTAGATGTCTCGAGGCGTTCGATTCCTTGAGCGGCCTTTTCGTAACGGACGATTCCTGACCGGTTTTCACCTATCGGCCAAGAGCTCCTCTGCAACTTGTCTTACCTGCCAGTCGCGATCTTCGAGACAGCGCCGTAGCGCGTCGTCCGCGCGGCGGTCGTCGAAAGGCGCAAGCGCGACAGCCGCGCGGCGTCTGATAGCCGGACGATCGTCCAAGGCGTCGAGGATTGCGCCGAGACCGCGTGGGTCACCCAAGGCTCCCAGTGCGGCTACGGCGGACTCTCGGCACAGCGGGTCCGGATGTGACCGGGCCGTACGACAGAGCGATTCGAGAGCCGTGGTACCGGAGATCCTTCGCTCGTCGGGACCGACTTCCCCGAGGGCCCATGCAGACGTCTCTGCTACGAGCGAGTCCGGATCGCGCAACGCAGCGATCAAAGCGTTGACAAGTTGGCACCACAGCGCTTCGTCACCCGTGTTCAGCAAGCGTCCTGCCAGATCGCACGCGCGCCTGCGCACCTTGGGGCTCTCGTCTTCGAATGCGCCAAGGAGCAATTCTCCGGGCAAGGCGCCTGTCCGCCACAGTGCGGATAGAGACGCCGCGCGGACTTCAGGGCTGGGGTCGGACACGGCCCATTCGGCTGCGTCATTCGCGCTCAAGACCCCGTCTTTCGAATGCCCGGCCATCACCGCGCGGCGCCGTCGGTCCGGGGCGCCGGGGATGGGAGTCGATTTCGTGGCAGGCTTATGTGCTCCCTTGCGCGCCATGTCGACTTCGTCCACTCCAAACACAACGCTAGCGTCGGATCCCGGCACGCCGGTCGTCCGTCGACGCCGACGGCGATGGCCGATCGTGGCACTCATCGTGCTCGTCCTCGTGCTCGCCCTGGTGATCATCTCTCCGTTCATCACGCTTCCCTATTACGCCGTCGTTCCCGGTCAGGCGCAGTCGGTTCAGTCCTTGTTGCACGTGCCTCGCGGAGCTGCGACACACGTAGACGGCAACGTCCTGCTCACCGACGTCGGAGTGAACGACGTCCGTCTGAGCGACTGGATACCCGACAAACTCAACTCCAGCACGGACCTCGTGAAACAAGTCGACCTCACCGGGGGCCTGCCGGTGAGCGAATTCGAAGCTCAAGGCACCGTCGACATGGAGGAGTCACAGCTGACCGCCAACGCGGTGGCACTGCGCCAGCTCGGTTACGTGGTGCCCGAGCGCGACGCAGGGGTGACTGTCTATGTGATCGCTCCCGGCTCGCCCGCGTGGACTTCTCTCAAGATCGGCGACGTCATCACCTCGATCGACGGAACTCCGACGACCAACCCAGAGGCCCTGTACGACGCGATCCAAGCGCACCACCCCGGCGATCGCGTGACGCTCATGGTCGGTTCCATTGCTCATCCGACTCCCGGACACGAAGTAACCGTCCGGCTGGGATCGGTCAAGGAGGACGGGCACGAGGTCGCGTTCCTGGGTCTCGGCGTGCCGTCGTCGGGGATTCCGTCGATGGGTACTCAGCCCTCATACCAGTTCCCGTTCGAGGTTCAGATAAACAGCGACAACATCGGTGGTCCCTCTGCAGGCCTCGCCTTCACCTTGGGAATCCTCAACTCGCTCTCGGGTGGTCACTTGACGGGCGGCAGGACGGTCGCAGCCACCGGCACGATCAGGCCCGACGGGACCGTTGGCGATGTCGGCGGGGTACCGCAGAAGACGGTGGCGGTCGAACGAGCTCACGCCTCTGTGTTCCTCGTCCCGGCCGACGAGCTGTCCGAGGCTCAGCCGTTGGCGGGGCCGGGTCTACGAGTGTTCGGGGTCAGGAATCTGACGGACGCTCTCAAGGATCTCGAGCAGATAGGAGGCCAGCCAGGCCCGGCTGCGAAGGGTCCTCCTCCCGGCCCAGGCGGGCATAGCGTTCCGACGGACTGGCAAGATTCGCCCTGGTCGTGAGCGCGAGTGAATTTCCCCGACCTCGGGGCCTTGTCAAGTCATAGGCTCTGGGAATGCCGGAAGACCGCCCCCTCACCATCCTGTCGACCAGCCGGATGACTCCCGAGGAGGTCGCCCGGCGGACCTTTACAACTACGAGGCGAGGCTTTGACCCTGCGGCTGTGAGGTCGTTTCTGGACGGCGTCGCGCGCGAGCTCGGCGCGGCGTTGGAACGCGAGGACGAGTTGCGTACGGCGTTGGCCGACGCCGAGCACCGAGCAGCCAACCCGGTTCTCGACGAAGCCACTCTGACGGCGTCTCTTGGGCAGGAGACAGCGCGCGTTCTGCGTTCCGCGCACGAGGCTGCGACCGACTTGCTGGCGCGGGCGGACACGGACGCAGCCCGGATCCGCGCCGAGGCCCAGGAGGCCTCCGAACAGATTCACTCCCGCGCCGAACAAGCCGCGTCGGACCGGACCGGGCAGGCCGACAGCGCGGCGACCGAAGTTCGCCGGCGGGCTCAGGAAGAAGTCGTCGCGAAGCTCGAAGGGGTGCGTCTCGAAACCGAGGCGATGGTCGCCCAGGCGAGGGCTGAGTGCAGGGCGATGGTGCAAGAAGCGCAAGAGTTGAGGACCAGGGTGTTGGCAGATCTCACGAAGAGACGTCGCATCCTTCACAGTCAGATCGAACAACTCCGGGCAGGACGCGAAAAGCTAGCTCAGGCGATAGGTGAGACGAGGACTTCCGTAAACCGGATAGTCGAAGACGTCTTTCGGGCGGAGGACGAAGCACGTCTCGCTGCAGAAGCCGCGGGACGCCAAGCGGCAGCGCAATCCGAGCCTGAGATCGAGGACGTGACCATCCAAAGCGTTGCTGAAAACGGTACCGAGGAAACCGTGCGCGAAGCGTCGGAAGGTACTGCGCTATCTGCTTCGCTCGCGACCGACGAAACGATGGAAACGGCTTTCTCCGACGACGAATCGAGCAGGAAGCAGGCAGTCGAGGAGTTGTTCGCTCGTTTGCGCGCCGAGCGCGAGCAGGAGCCGGGGCCCGGCCAATCCCAAGTTGCAAACCCCGCTGACACGCCGGCTGAGACACGAGCTGAACGGGCAGACACGCTCTCAGACACACGCTCTGACATAACCGCCGTGCACTTGATCGGCCGCCAGGACTCCTTCGAAGACGGTCCGGACGCGGTGAGGATCATCGGCCCCGGTGGAGCTGGAGCATCGAAGTCGGTCGAACCCGCCTCCGATGCAGTCGAATCTGATTCCGATGCGATGGAGAGCGAGATGTCGACGGCGCCAGCACGCGACCCTGTTTTCGCCGACCGCGACGATTCGCTTGCCCCGATCGTCGCCGACCTTTCACGAAGGCTGAAAAGGGCCCTACAAGACGACCAGAACGACATCCTCGACAGGCTTCGGAGCAAGGGCATTTGGAGCGACGACGTCCTGCCGACCGAGGAAGAGCATCGACAGCGCTACCTACAAGCCGGCATGACGCAACTGAGCGAGGCGGCGCGTGCCGGCGCACTTTTCGTCGGTGCCGGTAGGCCAACGGGACGGCGCGCAGAGGATATCGACGCAGGGGTCGAGGCGGCAGCCTCGGAGCTCGCTGTATCGATAGTGGTGCCGCTGCGAAGACGACTTGCCGACCGTGGAGCTGCTCTGGTCGAAGGTGACGACGCGGCCTTGACCGAGCACGTGGGTTCCGCCTACCGCGAATGGAAAGGCGCGAGGGTCGAGAGGCTCGCGGGCGACCAGGCGGTGGCGGCATTTTCGGCGGCGACAATGGCAGCAGCATCCGACGGGGTGTCGATGCGGTGGGTCGTAGACGACGACGGCGTCGAATGTCCTGATTGTGACGACAACGCCCTTGCCGGATCGGTTGCTTTGGGCGAGAAGTTCCCCACCGGGCACGCGCACCCTCCCGCGCATCCCGGTTGCCGCTGCATAGTGGCGCCCGTGACCGCGTAGGCTGCGCCTTCGTGCGAGCCCCGCAGGATATCCCGCGCCCGACGCGGCGCGTCGGGCGGAGGCGACGGGTGTGGCTGATTGTCGGTCTCGTAGTTTTTGTCGTGTTGATCGCCTCGTTGCGCACGTTGGCGATCTTCTACACCGACTATCTCTGGTTCGGTTCGGTCGGCCTGAGTCACGTCTGGGACCGCCTTTTGGCTGTCAAGGCGGGTCTCTTCATCGGGTTCGCAGCGGCTTTCTTCGTGATGTTGTGGGTGAACCTCTACGTCGTCGACCGCCTGGCTCCGAGCGAGCTCGTTCTCGGTCCCGAAGACGAATTGGTTCGCCGCTATCAGCACACGGTGGCCCCGCACAACGTCCTCGTTCGAAGTGTCGTCGCAGTGGTATTTGCGCTGATTGCAGCGTCCGGTGCGATCGGCCAGTGGCAGAACTACCTCTTGTTCGTCGACGGTGTCCCTTTCGGGACAAAAGACCCGCAATTCCACAAGGACATCGGCTTCTTCGTCTTCAAGCTGCCGTTCCTGACCTTCCTCGTCAGCTGGGCATTCATCTCTCTGATAGTCATCACGATCGTCACCCTTATCGCTCATTATTTGAACGGCGGCGTGCGCGTACAGGGAAAATCACCACGGGTCGCTCCCCAGGTCAAGGCACATCTGTCCGTGCTGCTCGCTTGTATCGCTCTCGTCAAGGCCTTCGGTTACCTCTTCGAGCGCTACAGCCTCGACACCTCCACCAACGGGTACGTGCAAGGAGCGACGTACACCGACGTGCACGCGCGAATACCAGCGCTCACGCTGCTCTTGTGGATTTCGGTCGCGGCCGTGGGGATCCTCCTCGTCAACATCCGTAGACGGGGGTGGGCGCTTCCCGTGCTCGCGGTCGGCCTCTGGGCGTTCGTGGCGATCGTCGTGGGTGCCATCTATCCCGCCGTGGTTCAGGCTCTGAAGGTCAACCCTGCTCAGGGCCAGCTCGAGGAGAAGTACATCGCGAGGAACATAGAAGCAACGCGCGTGGCCTTCGGAATAAACAATGTCCAACAGGAGCCGTTCTCCGCCTCCCAATCGATCACCACGGCTGATCTGCTCTCCAACATTCCCACCTTGAACGCCGTGCGCCTGTGGGACCCGACGGTCACCGCTCAGACGTACACGCGCGAGCAACAGATCCGGTCCTACTACACCTTCAACACGCTCGCGGTCGACCGTTACATGGTCAATGGTCAGCTCGCGCCGGTGATCGTCGGTGTAAGGCAGATCAACAGCGACCTCCCCGCCACGGGATGGGTGAACGAACACCTCCAGTACACGCACGGGTACGGGATGATCGTGTCCCCGGCGAACGAAGCGACCCAGTCGAACGGCCAACCGATCTTCGCGATACAGAACGTCCCACCCACTTCGAATTCGGGCCTCCCGAACATCACACAGCCGTCCGTCTATTTCGGTCTCAGCAATCCCGCGGGCGGGGACGTCAACTACGTGGTCGCCAACACCGGCCAGTCCGAGATCGATTACCAGAGGAACAACGGCACGAATCAGGAAACGCACTACGCCGGTGACGGCGGAATACCGATGAGCGAGTTCAACAAATTGGCCTTTGCCCTTCGCTTCGGCGACTACAACCTCGCTGTGTCGAGCCTGATCACTTCCAAGTCGCGGATCATGTTCGTCCGCGACATCACTCAGATGGTCCAAAAGGCTGCACCCTTCCTGTCGTTGGACTCAGACCCGTACCCGGTGATCGTGAACGGCGGGATCGATTGGGTGCAGGACGCTTACACGACGACAGACCGCTACCCGTACTCGCAGGACGCGGACCCCACGATCCTCCCTCTCAACAGCGGCTTGCAGCAGACCTTCAACTACGTGCGCAATTCGGTGAAGGTAGTCGTGAACGCATACACCGGGAAGATGACCTTCTACGTCATGGACCCGAACGACCCGATCATCCGCACCTGGGAGCGGATATTCCCCGGAATGTTCACGTCCGCATCGAAGATGCCGGCGGAGCTTCGTGCGCACCTGCGGTATCCCGAAGACATGTTCATGACTCAGGCCCAGATGTACGGCCGCTATCACATAACGAACGCACCCGCCTTCTACAACGCAGGCGATGCTTGGACGCTGTCGCAGGACCCTGGGTCGGGGTCACCGGACTCGCAGGCTCAGCCGACCTATACCACGACGCCTCAAGGTCAGCTCGTCCCGACCGGACAAACGCAACGCATGGCGCCCGAGTACCAGGTTCTCGAAGTCCCCGGCCAGAGCCAGCCGACGTTCAACATCATGGACGCTTATGTTCCCTTCTCGAACAGCAACCAGATACAGACCCTTTCGGGATTCATGGTGGGCGGCTCCGATCCCGGTCAGTACGGGAAGCTGACCGCGTTCGTGACCCCTGCCGGCCAGGCCGTCGACGGTCCCTCACTGGTCGAAGGGCGTATCCAGGAGAATCAAGGTCTCTCTCAGAAGATCTCCCTTTTGAACCAAGGAGGCTCAACCGTCCTTTTCAGCAATGTCCTCATGGTGCCAATCGACCAGTCGATGCTCTATTTCCGGTCCTTATATGTCCAAGCGTCTCGTAACGCAGTCCCCGAGCTCACTTATGTGATCGTTGCGTTCAGCGGAACGAACGGCACCAACAACAACGTTGCTTACGCGTCTACGTTGTCGGGCGCGCTGCAGCAACTGTTCCAGGGCTTCACGTTGCCGAGTACAGGGACCGGCCCGACAGGAGGATCGTCTGTCGGGAATTCGGTTGGAGGCTCGGTGACGAATTCGAGAGTCCACAGCCTCGCTACGTTGGCCAACCAACAGTTCCAACAAGCAGAGGCAGATCTCAAAGCGGGGAACTTCAGCGCCTACGGAAACGACCTGAACGCGCTCGAGAGCACGTTGCAACAACTTCAGGAGGCGAGCGGTGTCGCTTCCACGTCGTCCTCGTCTTCCACGACGACGGTTCCGGGTACGACTACAACTAAAGCGGGTTCTCACGGGAGCCCCGGTTCGTCCTTTACGACGACACCTTCGAAGTCGGGACAGTCCACCACGACCAAAAAAGACTCCACGACCACCTCTGCGCCGAGCGGCATGGCTTGACGTCACGTGGGCGGCATGGTCGGAAAACACTGTCCGAGCCCTCGGCACCCTCGCCAGACCAGCTTTCGGGCCCGGCGTTCTCGTCGGGACGCGGTGGTATCCTGAGAGTTCCGCCGCGGGGTGGAGCAGTCTGGTAGCTCGTCGGGCTCATAACCCGAAGGTCGCGGGTTCAAATCCCGCCCCCGCCACTAGCTAGCTCCGTGGGTTAGTCGCGCCCTCGTGCGTATGCACACACCGATGACCAGCGGTTTCGCTTCCGGCGCGAGGTCGAAGATCGGAATTTCTCGGGGCGATATCTCGGGGCCTTATCAACTCTGCCGCGGCGTGCGTATGCACGGAGGCGCTGGCGCGTGCGGCCCGTACGCTGCGGCTTGGCAGTAGCACGGTCAAACCGTGACCGTTGTGCATAGCGCAGCACTTGTGCAGCCCTATGCAGCTGGCATGCTCGCCGCCACCCCGAGCGGTTCGTCGGGTGGTGAGCCCGAGGGTCGACACTCGGCCACGGGCTTACCGCCGGGGTGCTCTGGCGAGTATGCCGTCGAGAACAACGTCGACGGCGAAGCGAAACCGCTCCTTGCCATCACCGGCCACCATTTGTGCGGCGTAGGCGGAGAGAAGAGGGAATCGGTCCGGCGGTAGGCCGACGAAGGTTTTGTAGATCTCTTCGACCTGCTCGCGACGCTCGTCGTCGCTGCGGCCGCGCGGGCGCCGCACGTCGTCCTCACGCGCTACTGCCGTCACGAGCATCACCAAGATGTCGCAAGCCCAGGCGGCGTCTTGGGAGTCAAGCCCGCCAGCGAGCAGGATGCCGAGCAGGTTTTCGGTCAGACACAGAACCGCTTCGGTCGTGGGCGAATCGGCCAGCGTTATTGCGGCGATTCCAGGATGCGCGGCCAGCGCTTGGCGCATGCGCCCAAGGAGCGAGTGCAGCTGATCGCGCCAATGTGAAGGGTCCGGGGCTTCGAGCTCGATCGTGGCGGTAACACGATTGAGCATCGCTTGGAGCAGGCCCTCGCGCCCCGAAACGTAGACGTAGAGAGAGGCAGCTCCCGTATCGAGGGCGGCCGCGACCCGGCGCATCGTGACCGCCTCGAGACCGTCTGACTGCATGATTGCCAGGGCCGCCTCGACCACCGCTTCTTCGCTGAGCGGTGCCTTTGCAGGGCGATCACGAGTCGAGCGATGACGCACTGAGGGGTTCATCGGTGGCTGACCGGAGGCAAGAGGCATGGCAAACCGCACTCTATGGCACGAACAGCGTTCGTCACGTACAGTGTTCGTGATATGAGCCCCAAGGGCAAGGTCCTCTTCGGCGTGGGGCTAGAGACCGGCGTCGATCAAGTGAGCGAGATCCTGGCGCATGCCCACTTTGCCGACGAGGCCGGTCTCGATCTCGTGAGCCTTTCCGATCATCCCCTCTTCGCCGAGCGCATCGACGCTTACGCCGCGCTCGGGTTCGTACTGGGCGCAACCCGCAACATCTCCGGATCGGTGATCGTGACGAAGTTGCT
>DASPVS010000497.1:0-5295 GCA_035622235.1 Acidimicrobiales bacterium
GACATAGACCGCCTGGTTGCTCGACACGCCACGCTTGACTGTCCGCTCCGACTGAACGCCAGGCTGAAGGCCGGGCTGAACGCGTCCCGGATCAGCCATGATCACTCGACCCCCAGGTGCTGTCGCGGCGACTCGTGGAGAACCTGCGACAGTTCCTCGACGGCCTTCTTCTGGTCTTCCGTCAACGTCGGGGGCACGGAAACCTCCGCCGTGACGAGCAGATCGCCCGCCTTGTTGCGTCCGTGGGCTGGCACGCCCCTGCCGCGAACGCGGAAGGTCCGTCCGGACGGCGTCCCAGCCGGGATCTTCAATGTGACCGGATCATCGAGGGTCGGAACCTTCACCGTTGCGCCGAGCGCCGCCTCGGAATAGGTAACCGGCACCGTCAGGGTGAGGTTGCGACCGCGGCGTCCGAAGAGCTGATTTGTCCCGGTGTGGACCACCACGTACAAATCCCCGGCCGGCGCGTTCCCGCGGCCTGGTGCGCCGCGTCCTTTCACCCTGATCCGCTGGCCGTCCTCGACTCCCGGTGGGATCCGCACCTTCACCTGGCGCGTGCGCGTCGTCGCTCCTGTGCCGTGACAGGTCGGGCAAGGTTTGTCGATCTTCGTGCCACGCCCTCCGCAGTCCGGGCAGATGCGGCTGAGAGAAAAGAGACCCTGGTTGTCCTCGAGCGCTCCTTTGCCGTCGCAGCGCGGACAGGGGACGGGCGTGCTACCGGGAGCAGCACCTGAACCACCGCACGTCTCGCACCTTCCCTCCCCCGCGAGGTGCACAGTGGTCGTGACCCCGCGTACGGCGTCTTCAAAAGACAGGTGCAGCTCCGTTTCGACATCGGCACCGCGACGCGCGGCAGAACGGCTACGCCGGCCGCCTCCGAACAAACCCCCGAAGATGTCGCCCAGATCGCCGAGGTTTTCGACGTTGAACGTCCCGCCGCCGAACGGACCAGCACCTCCCGCGCCCGCGAAACCGGCCGCTCCCAGCCGACGAACCTCGTCGTACTCCTTACGTTTCGATTCGTCGCCGAGCACGTCGTAAGCGGCGCTGATCTCTTTGAACTGGTCCTCAGAACCCGGGTTCGCATCCGGGTGATACTTCTTGGCGAGCTTGCGATAGGCGCGCGTGATCTCTTTGTCGGTGGCCGTGGTGGGCACACCGAGCACTTCGTAATAGTCCTTGTCCAGCCATTCACGCTGCGGCGCCATGCTCACTCACCTCCCCGTCGCGCATAGGTGCCTTTCGACTCTTCTTCTCGACTTCTTATGGAAATTTCTTCTGGATTTCTTCCGGATGTCGTTCCGCTTGGAGCTCATTGAGCTCAACCGCGGACTCTCACCATCGCAGGCCGCACTACACGCCCCTTCCACCGGAACCCCGTACGGAAGACTTCGTCGACCGTCGGTCCCGACCTCTCCGGATCAGGTGCCGGTCCCGCCTCGACATGTTCCACGGCCTCATGGGCGGTGGGATCGAACGGTTCGCCGACCTCTCCGGTTCTCTCGAGTCCCTGCTTCTCCAAGGTGTCCCTGAGGAGAGCGGCCGCTTGGAGGAGGCCACCCGGTGAGATGTCCTCGTCCCCGCTCAAGTGTGCGATCGCGAGGTCGAATGCATCGAGTGCCGGCAACAGATCCTGGACGAGGCCCGCGGCGGCTCTCGACTGGAGATCTTCCTGCTGTCGCATGACCCGCTTTCGGTAATTCTCGAAATCCGCCTGGACACGTCTCAGTGCGTCGAGGTACTCCTCGCGCTCGCGCCGGGCTGCGAGCAGCGCCGCCACGATGTCCTCCTCGACGGCCTCAGCCGTCGCATTTACAGCACGCACTTCAACTTCCTCCGGATTCTCTTCTCCTGTCGGAACACCTGCAGCCGAATCGTCAACGATCTCGGCGTCAACGATCTCCCCGTCCACCTCTTCGTCGTCTCGGGCATCTCGGGCACCTCGGGCATCTCGGGCATCTCGGCCGAGCGTGTGTGCCTTGTTCTCGTCCTTGTCGCCGGTCCCGCTCGAACCGGGAACCCCCGCACCGGACCGCGCAACCCTTGTCTGTCTCGGGTCGGTGAAGCGCTCGCGCCCTTTGCCGGGGCCCGTCGCGCCCCCGTGACCGCCGGTCACGGGGATGTCGCGATCAGGGCCGGGCGTCATGCTTCGGGCTCGTCGACGATCTCCGCCTCGACCACTTCGTCATCGGCGGGACCAGATCCCTCGCCACCACCATCACCTGCCGGTCCGGCAGATGCGGAAGATCTCGACGCCTCTTCGTAGAGGCGCTGCGAGAACTCGTGGCTCACGCTCACGAGAGCCTCGGTGGCATCCTTCACCTTGTCTACGTCGGAGCCGGCGAGCGCCTCCTTCAGCGTCTTCAGGGACGATTCGACCTTGTCCTTCTCATCTCCCTGAAGTTTGTCGCCCTGCTCCCGAAGCAGCTTTTCGGTTTGATACACCAACGTGTCGGCGTTGTTGCGCACTTCTGCCTCTTCACGGCGTCGACGGTCGTCCTCGGCGTGGGACTCCGCATCGCGCACCATGCGCTGGATGTCGTCCTTCGACAGCGAGGACTGGCCCGTGATCGTCATGGACTGCTCCTTACCGGTAGCCATGTCCTTGGCCGACACGTGCACGATGCCGTTTGCGTCGATGTCGAATGTCACCTCGATCTGCGGCACACCGCGGGGCGCCGGAGGAAGGTCGACGAGCTGGAACTTGCCCAGCGTCTTGTTGTACATCGCCATCTCGCGCTCACCTTGTAGGACGTGGACCTCGACCGAAGGCTGATTGTCTTCGGCCGTCGTGAACACCTCCGACCGCTTGGTCGGGATCGTGGTGTTGCGCTCGATCAACCGATGCATCACGCTGCCTTTGGTCTCGATCCCGAGGCTCAACGGGGTCACATCGAGAAGGAGGACGTCCTTCACGTCGCCCTTGAGTACGCCTGCCTGGACCGCCGCGCCCACGGCCACCACCTCGTCAGGATTGACGCCCTTGTGAGGCTCCTTGCCAGTCAGTTGCTGGACCAGATCCTGTATAGCGGGCATGCGTGTAGAACCGCCGACCAACACGACGTGGTTGATGTCGGACTTCGAAAGACCGGCATCCTTGATCGCCTGATCGAACGGGCCGCGGCACGCATCAACGAGATCACTGGTCAGCTCGTTGAACTTCGCCCGTGTGAGCTTCACGTCGAGGTGCTTCGGCCCCTCGGACGTGGCGGTGATGAAAGGCAGGTTGATCGTCGACTCCTGGAGCGAGGAGAGCTCGATCTTCGCCTTCTCAGCCGCTTCCTTGAGACGCTGAAGTGCCATCTTGTCGTTGGACAGATCGACACCTTCGGTGTCTTTGAAGGTCTTCACCAACCAGTCGATGACCCGCTGATCCCAGTCGTCACCGCCCAGATGGGTGTTACCGGATGTGGACTTGACCTCGAAAACGCCGTCTCCGATCTCCAGCACGGAGACGTCGAAGGTTCCTCCTCCGAGGTCGAACACAAGGACCGTCTGTTCCTTGTTCTCCTTGTCGAGCCCGTAGGCCAGGGCAGCCGCTGTCGGCTCGTTGATGATCCGGAGCACCTCGAGCCCTGCGATCTGTCCGGCCTCTTTAGTGGCGGTGCGCTGCGCATCGTCGAAATAGGCGGGAACGGTTATGACCGCTTGCGAAACGGTGTCACCGAGATACGACTCTGCGTCCCTCTTCAGCTTCTGCAAGATGCGCGCGGAGATCTCCTGCGCCGTGTATTTCTTGCCATCGATGTCGACCGACCAGTCAGTGCCCATGTGACGCTTGACCGAGCTGATCGTTCTGTCGAAGTTGGTTATCGCCTGGCGCTTGGCCACCTCGCCGACGAGAACCTCGCCGGATTTCGAAAATCCGACGACTGACGGAGTGGTGCGGTTCCCCTCGGCATTAGGGATGACGGTCGGCTCGCCTGCCTCCAAAACGGCTACTACCGAGTTCGTCGTGCCGAGGTCGATTCCAACGGCCTTTGGCATCTGCGTTGCCTCCGAGTCCTTTTCGTTGTTCACCCGACCCCAGTGGCCGGGCTCTGCTATTGGTCAACAGACTAGCAAAGTTGAATATTTCACCATCACATCTGTTGATCAACCGGAAAGCATACCGCTTGGTCACCGGGTCACCGGCCCTTATCACCGGCCAGGTCAGAGGGTTTTCCACCAAAAGACCTGGTCAGGGGTGCGCAGGACCGTGGGCCGAGGGTGCGAGGAGGCAGGTGCTGGGAACGAGGAGGCAGGTCCTGGGAAAAGGAATCAGCTGCTTATGGCCCGAGTGGCGATTGTGGCGCAGTTTTCCACAGGCGATCGCCAGACCTCGGCCCCGGCTATGTGCGCCACAAGCGCCGCCGGACCGACGCGCCACAATCGCCACTCGGCCCATAAGCACAGAAAATGGAGCACCGGTGCTCGCCCTCATCGAGACTCATAGAGACTCATAGAGACTCATCGAGACTCAGGGAGAACTCTCCATTCGAAGCAGCCAACTACGCTTCGTCCGTGTCAAGCGACGCTTTTCACCTGGTCCTTCTCCGCCACGGTGAGTCGACATGGAACGCCGAGAACCTCTTCACAGGTTGGATAGACGTCGACCTCTCGCCCAAAGGCGAAGAAGAAGCACGTGAGGCAGGCCGGCTGCTTGCCCTCGAGGAGGAAAAAGGCCTGGTCATCGAGGTAGTCCACACCTCGGTTCTGACCCGGGCGGTTCGGACCGCCAACTTGGCTCTCGACGTGCTCGGTCGTAGCTGGATCCCCGTTCGAAGGCACTGGCGCCTCAACGAACGCCACTACGGGCAGCTCCAAGGCCTGAACAAGAAGGAAACGGCCGAACGCTTTGGGGCAGAGCAGGTCAAAGTGTGGAGGCGCAGCTACTCGACGCCCCCGCCAAGCTTGAGCCCGGAGGATCCGAGCCATCCCCGGAACGACCCGAGGTACCGCGGGATACCGCCGAATGTCCTTCCTGGAGGGGAGTGCCTGGCCGACGTGGTCGATCGCATGATCCCGTACTGGACGGACTCGATCGCTCCCGATCTCGAGGCGTTCGGCATGGTGCTGGTGGCAGCACACGGGAATTCGATCCGAGCGCTCGTGAAAGACCTGAAGTGCGTCTCGGACGACGACATCGTCGGGCTCGAGGTGCCGACGGGAGTGCCCTGGCACTTCGTGCTCGACCACGATCTGCGCGTCGTCTCGGACGAGTTTCTAGGAGACCCGGAGAAGATCCGAGTCGCTGCCGAGGCCGTCGCCCGGCAGGCCGGCTGATCTCGAACACCCAGCCATTCCGGGTCCGGC
>DASPVS010000498.1:0-3099 GCA_035622235.1 Acidimicrobiales bacterium
GATGCTTCTCACGTCCAAGGCGTTACCTCCCGTAGACTGACGGCCGTGTCAGCTAAGTGTGCGTCAAAGTAGACCAGGAACGAGGTGCAAGTGGCAAGCGAAAGGCGGGTGAAGGCGGCTGATTTGACCCCCGAGGCTTGGTCACCGTTCGGATGGTTGCCGCTCGAGGACACGGACCCGCAAGACGGAGCGAAGAGCCTCGAGTTCGAGTGGGGTGATCCTCATGCGAATGTGATCAGCCACGCTCCGGACGAGATAGAGCACGTCGGACCGGCGTTTCACTGCGACCGCCTGTATCGACACGACACCCATACCCAGGCGCTGCTCGTGCTCAACTGCGATGCCGTGGTGGCGGTTGCTCCCTCAGACGTCGATTTCTCGGACCCTTCGGATTTCGACAAGGTCAGAGCTTTCGAGCTGCATCCTCTCGATTGCTTGGTGCTTAATCGCGGGACCTGGCATTGGGGGCCGTTCCCGCTGGGGGAGGAGCCCGTTCGCCTTTTCAATGTCCAGGGTCTCGGATATCGGGACGACAACGCGAGCGTCGATTTGGACGAACGCGAGCTCGGGTTCGACGTTGTCACCGGTCCGGCCGGGTGAGCGTCGCGACGCCATGATCGAGTGAACCCGGTGACCGGTCGGATCGACGCACGCATCGCCGAGTTGGGTTTGACCCTGCACGGTCCGCATCATCCGCACCACCCGCTTGTGTCTGTGGTGATACACAACGGAACAGCACGGACCTCCGGCCAGCTACCTCGGATCGCAGGTGAGCTCGTCTGCAAGGGAACGCTCGGCAAGGACGTGACGGTGGAGCAGGGCGCTGAAGCGGCCGCTGTATGTGCTCTCAACGCCCTGGCCGTTCTACGCGAGGACCTCGGCACCCTCGACGTCATCGGTCGCGTCCTATCGGTGACCGGCTTCGTCGCATGTGCTCCGGGGTTCAGTGAACAACCGGCTGTGATAGACGGCGCCAGCAGGGTGCTTTTCGACATCTTCGGGGAGGCGGGACGTCACACCCGCTCGGCCATCGGCGTCGCTGCGTTGCCGCGTGGCGGGGCGGTGGAGATCGAAGTGGAGGTGTCCTTGGAGGAGCCGGGATTGGGATAGCGTCGGAGATTTGCGAGACCGCCTTCTTGTGGCTTCGCCCCGACTGGGAGACCCCAATTTCGAACGGGCAGTGGTACTGCTGCTCGAGCACGGCGAGGATGGCGCATTGGGTGTCGTGCTCAACCGGCCGACGCTGTCTTCGGTACGGGACATCCTCGAGCCGTGGGCCGATGAGGCCGAGCGTTTGCCGCCCGGGCTCATGTTCGCAGGCGGGCCGGTTTCTCTGAACGCCGTCATAGGACTCGCCCGACAGGACCCTGACCAAGCCACAAATCCGAGGGGCCAGCGTCAAGACGATTCGGCGAACGTCGAGGAGCGCACCCGACACAACGTACGGGACAGCCTCCACGACGACGGCGAGACGACCGACGTTCCAACGGGCCGGTGGGTCCTCGGTCAAGTCGCGACCGTCGATCTTTCGGTGCCTCCCGGGGATCAGCCCCTGCCGTTAGGCGGAGTGAGGCTCTTCGCGGGATATGCCGGGTGGACATCGGGTCAGCTAGAAGACGAACTGGGGGAGGGGGCTTGGTACATCGTGGACGCCGCTGTCGACGACGTCTTCGGGGCGAACCCCGATCAGTTGTGGCACGACGTCCTGCGACGTCAAGGTGGCGATCTGGCGGTGCTCGCCGGCTACCCGCCACACCCATCGGTCAATTGAACGAGATGTCCGGTGTACGGGACCTGTCGAAGATGTCTCGGCACCGCTCGATCACGAGATCTGGTGTAGGGCAGCCGAGGGTGTTGGTTTCCGCGTGCCAAGACCCAGCGCGGACGCGAAGATAGGCGCCGAACGAAGGTTGGAGCAGATGGGGACGGTTACTGAGATGAACTGGGACGACCTGGCGCGCCGTATGGAGGGAGCGGAGGACTCCGCCCGAGAGGACAGTGTCTCCGAGTGGAAGGCACTTTTCGCTGCCGGCGGCACGTACCAGGATCCGGTGAATCCGCCGACTAACGATCTCGACTCCATCGCCAAGCAGACAGAGGAATCGTTGCCCGACTGGAGCGTCGAATTCGGAAAGATGGTGGGCGACGACCGATTCGGCGCGGCTGAATGGATCGGCCGAGGCACGTTGTTGGGCGAGGTTCCGATCGAGCTGCACGGTTGCGCCTTCGTAGAGGTGGACAAGGACGGTCTCATCGTCCGATGGCGCGATTACTTCGACTTGAAGGAGATCGAGACGCAAGCGACCGCTGCGTTCGCGAAGGCGAGCGAGGCCCTCGAGGACCAGCAGTCTTCCGCGGGCTGATCGTCGTAACGGCGCAATGGTCGACGACTCGAGCTTCGCACCCGTTCACGAGGTTCGGCCTGTCGTCGAGTCCGAGATCGGCCCGATCGTCGAACTGCTCGTGCGCGCCTTCGACGACGATCCCGTGCCCAATTACATGTTCGGCAGCGACAGGTCGCGCCGCATCGGACTGCGAAAGTTCTTCACCATCCAGCTAAAACGCGGGTACATGCCTCGGGGCGAGGTTTGGACTACTCCTGGAAGGGCCGGAGCAGCTCTTTGGGGACTGCCGGGAACGCACCGCTCCGCGATGCGCGAGCTCATGAACCTCGTCCCGATACTTCCTCAATTCGCCACAGGAGCCCATCCCCTCGACGCGTTCCGCTTACTCGGAGAAGTCGACGCCGCACGGCCGAAAGAGAGCCATTGGTACTTGGCCACGTTGGGAACAGAGCCCGCGCTTCAAGGTCAGGGTGTCGGCTCGGCTCTCATGACCCACGCGTTGAAACGCGTCGATGCGGAAGGGTTGCCTGCTTATCTCGAGTCGTCGAAGGAGCGAAACGTCCCGTTCTACGCGCGACATGGTTTCAAGGTGACCCGTGAGCTCCAAGCCCCGAGGGGAGGCCCGAAGATCTGGCTCATGTGGCGCGAGCCGAAGTAACCGCGAGACGAGGTAACCGCGAGACGCTGTAACCCTGTCAGCCGTTGGGAATGCCGACGGCCCGCACGGAGCCCTCGGCGCGTGACACGGCTTCGG
>DASPVS010000499.1:0-6533 GCA_035622235.1 Acidimicrobiales bacterium
CGACGACTCGTAGTCCGAGAGGAGCAGCTTGGGGAAATAGTTGTCCTGAGTCTCGGCCTGAAGATAAGGGAACATCGCGTTGAACGGGACCAGTGGTATGACCGAATTGATTCCGTCGGACTCGAGCCGCTGAACCACCAAGGGCGCTGCCGCCGAAGTAGCGGCGCTCTCACTGAGCTGCGCGGGGATGGTCTGGATCATCGGTGTGGGAAGCCCTGCCTTGTGCATGAAGGGCAACAGGTATTGATTCAGCGCCGTTTGGTCGCTCGCTCGGTCACCGACGACGACAGCGACTTTCCGCCCGTTGCCCAAAAGGCCCGAACTCTTCCCCCACGAAACGAGCGTGGCGAGGATGTCTGCCTGATCCGGCCCCGTCCACCAGAGGTACGGCGATCCCTCGTTCGTCCAATTCGTAACCGTCGTCCAAGCACCTATGAACGGAGTGTGACCCTCTTGGGTGACACAGAGTTGGTCGTCTCCGGTCCACGAGCCGATGCCTTCGACGACGGCGAACACGGGTGGGTTCCCTTCGGTCCATTGCTTGCAGAGGGACCTCATGTCGGTCTCGTTGGTCGGATCGAAGTTTGCGATGATCGGATTGATCTTCCGGCCGTTTATTCCACCGTTCTGGTTGACGGCGTTGACGAAGATGTCGATCGCTTGAGTCTGATGCGAGAACTCGATATCTCCTGCAAAACCCAGGGTGCCGGAGAGGCTCGTCAGGTTCGAGACCGGAAACACCACATTGATCGTCTTCGACGTGACGCCACGGCTGCTCGTGCTTGCGTCGTTCACGCTCACGAAGCTCCCGGTGCTCGACGATCCCGCCGTGGAGCTCTGTGACGCACTCGATGACTTGCTCGAAGTGCCTACCACGATCCCGACGACCGCACCTGCGATCACGACGACCACGACCACGAGGACACCGATCTGTGTTCCCATGGGTCTGCGGCGAAATCGCCGCCAGCGTCGCGACATCCCTGCTCCGACCCCGGACTTCGCCATCGCTCCCTCCCCGTGTGCGAAGTGAACAACATAGAGGACAAAGGGAGGAAACGGCAGTCTGCACCCCGAGGCATGGGCTTCGATGCTTCGGGCAAGCGGTTGCCGGACACCCTCAGGTGGGGCACCATTGAGGCATGGGGATTGAACCGATCGCAGCGGTCGAAGAACTCGACATTCGCCCCGTCTCGCCCAATATCGGAGCAGAGGTATACGGGTTGGATCTCTCACGACCGTTGGGCGACGCGATCGTCGCTGAGTTGAGGGCAAAACTGTCCAAGCACCTGGTGCTGTTCTTCTACGACCAGGACCTCGATCCGAAGCAGCAGGCGGCGTTCGGGAGCCAGTTCGGCGAATTGACCCCGGCTCATCCGGTGATCGACGCGATCGAATCGCACCCAAATGTCCTGCCGATCGACGGTCGTGAAGACAGGGCATCGTGGTGGCATACCGACGTGACGTTTCTTTCGACTCCCCCTTTGGGGTCGATCCTTCACATGCGCGAGCTTCCCGAAGTCGGAGGGGACACCATGTGGGTGAGCACGCAAGCGGCTTACGACGCACTGTCTCCGCTCGTGCGCGACATGTGTGACCGCTTGATCGCGTGGCACCACGATCCTTGGTTCGCAGCAGAGGTGGAAGCCAAGGGAGGCTACGAATGGGACGGTGAGCATCGCGACAAGCTCTTTCCGACGCCGCACCCCGTGGTACGAACCCATCCGGAGACTGGTCGCAGCGGCTTGTTCGTGAACCCTCAGTTCACCAAGTTCATCGAGGGGATGTCAGCGCTCGAAAGCGAGAGCATCCTGACGATGCTCTACCGGCACTGCCAATGGCCCGAGTTCAGCTGCCGTTTCCGTTGGCGCAAAGGGGCCGTCGCCTTCTGGGACAACCGTGCGACCATGCACTACGCACTCGACGATTACGGCGACGCATTACGTGTGGCGCACCGCGTCACCGTTCGGGGGGAGATCCCCTACGGTCCGGCGCGACCGCGGGTGAGCTGAGCGTCTGTCAAGTTGCCGCGTTGTCAGGCGGCGCACCTGGTCCGTGACCGTCCTGTTCGACGGCTGCTTCGTTCTTGTCCGTGTGTTTGCCGGCTTCGTGCCCGTCTGATTTCGAGGCGGCTTTGGCGAGGCCGTCTGATGTAGCCAGCGGCCCAGATACAGCCAGAGCCTCGTCACTCGCCCCGAGATACGCGGCAACTGCGCGTGGATCATTACGGATCTGTTCGGGCGTGCCCGAGCTAACGACGTTGCCCGTCTGCATCACGACGACGGTGGAGCAGATGGCGAAGATAAGCGGGACGTCGTGCTCCACGACGAGAACGGTTGAGCCCGTCACCTCGTGCAGGCGTTTGAGAAGCGGAATGAACGCCTCGGCTTCACGCTGGGCGATCCCGGCGGTGGGCTCGTCGAGGAGCAAGAGGCGGGGACGTGCGAGAACGATCGAGGCCAGGTCGACCACCCGCCTTGTCCCGGTCGAAAGGTGGCCGATCTGGTGGTTCCGGAACCGCTCCAATCCGAACGAGCGGACGACGTTGTCGACCGCGCTCTGCTTCTCGCGTTCGGCCCTTCTCGCCCATGGCAGCTGCAACGTCGTGGAAACCACGCTCACCGCCCGGCGTGCGTCCTGGCAGAGCATGAGCGTGTCCTCGACCGTGAGCTCAGGAAACAGCCGGCAGTCCTGGAAAGACCGTACGACGCCGAGACCCGCCCGGTCCTCCGGCAAGTAATCCCCCAGGTCCTCCCCGTCGAGACGAAGCGCGCCTTCGTCGGTCGGCACGAATCCCGAGATGGCGTCCAACAGGGTCGTTTTCCCGGACCCGTTGGGCCCGATGAGGCCGACCACGGTCCCCGGCTCGACCGTCAACGACGCCCCGTCCACCGCCCGAAGTCCGCCGAACGCAATCGTCAGGTGCTCGATCTCCAGTCGTGCCGCGTGTTGTACGTCGGTTCGGCCATCCGCGCGCGAGGAGTCGGACATTTGTTCGGGAGCGGCGTCTCGCCTGCTCATGTGGTTCCTCCTGGTGCCGAGACTCGTTGCGCTCCCTGCAGCGCCCGGTCAGTGGTCTCGCTCCGGGGCGCTTCGCCTCGCGCCGCGTCCGTGGGCGGTCGCAGGTACCTCGATCGCAATTGCTCCAAGCCGTCGGTGAGAAGATCGCCGGCTCGGTGAAGGAGCGCGGCCATTCCTCCTGGCAGGTAAAGGATGAATGCAAGCAGTCCGAGGCCGCTCGTGAGGAACTCGATTGTGGGGGTGGTGCCGAATATCGCCGGGAGCCCGACCAAGTAGACAGCGCCCAGGACGGCACCCGTTATCGAGTCGAGCCCCCCTATGACCACCATCGAGATCACGAGGATGGACACCGCTGGGTCGAAAGTGTCTGTGCCGAATCGCTCGGACGCGAAAGCCAGGCAAACGCCCGCGTAGCCGGCTACGAATCCCGAGAGTGCGAAGGCGAGCAGTTTGGTGCGCACGATGCGAATCCCGTTCGCGCCCGCGGCGATCTCGTTGTCCCTGACCGATACCAACCGTCGTGCGATCCCACGGTCACGCCAGACCCGGGCGACCAGAAGCGTGATTATGAGCACGACGAGCGAAAACCAGGCGAAAGCAGATTCGGAATAGAGATGTATGCCGAAGAGGCTCGGGCGGGAGATCAGCGTCGACTGGGGGTTCGGGAGCCCTGTGCATACCTGGCGGTGAATGAAAGGAACGGTCCAACACGGTGTTGCGAGAAGTGCCGTCTGCATGAAAAGGGCGAAACCGAGCGTGCTTACGGCCAGATAGAGCCCGCGTATCCGCAGTGCCGTGAGACCCACAAGTATGGAGACGACCGCGGTCACGACCCCCGCGAGCGGCAGTAGCAGGAGGAGAGGAACGCTCTGGTACAGATGAGCCGTCAGGTCGGCGCCGACGGCGACCAGAGCGAACTGTCCGAGCGACACCTGTCCGGACCAACCGGTGAGAATCGTGAGCGAGACGCCGATCACGGCGTAGATGCAGATCTGCGACATCAAGAAGTCGCGGCCGGTGGAAAGCAACGTCGGAAGGAGAGCGGCAACCACGACAGTCAACAAGACGCACGTGTTGCCGACTTTGGCTCGGAACCGGTCGCGTACCGGACGGAAGGCCGATGTACCCATCGCCCAGGACGATTGCTCGGTCGTCCGGCTTCCCTTCTGTAGCGAGGCCGCCCTGATCAACAGAGCCGCCTGGAGTATCAGGAACATGATCAGTTGAACCGTCGCGGTACCCGTGCTCGGGTTGGTGATGTTCCACTGGAGGATCTCGTAGACGATCCCCACCCCGATTCCGGCGAAGAAGGCGATCGGCAGGCTGGCCATGGCGCCGATGATGGCCGCGAGCAGCGCAAAGAGGAGAAGGTCCGGACTGAGTACCTGCGTAAGAGCGCTCGTTTGTCCGGGTGAGGCAAGGATGGCCGTGATAGCGGACAGAACTCCAGCGATGGTCCACGTAACGGTCGACGTCCTCCTCACCCACACGCCCGACAGCCGTGCCGATTCGGAATTCTCCGCCATCGCGCGCATGGCCAGTCCCCACGGTGACCAACGGATGAACGCCGCCAGTCCGAGCGCGACCAGCGGTGCCACTACGAGTGTGATCACCTCACCGGGGGGGAAGACGAATGTGCCGATGTGGAAGCTCACGTGCACCGGAACGGGGAAAGCACGATAGAGCTGCTTCGGTCGTATGAAAGGCAACACCGTGAACAGGAAGAGGACCTGAGACAGACCGATCGTGGCCACCATGACCAGGACCCTCGGCCTTCGAAAAAGTCGCCTCAGGATCAGCTCTGAAACCGCACCGGCGCCGGCCGCCAAGATCAGTGCAGCGATGAGAGAAGCCCAGTAGTTGATGTGGAAGTCGTAGACGAGTTTGACGAGAAAGACGGCTGCGACGACTCCCAGCTGACCTTGAGCAAAGTTGAGGATTCGGTTGGCGCGGTAGACGAGGACGAGCCCCACGGCCAGAAGGCCGTAGTTGAGACCGAGAATCGCGCCTTCGAGGACGACGGACGAGGGGATCGACACGGCGTAAGACCTACCGCACTCAGCTTTGTCCTGGGTTCGCGTCAGCGAGGAAGACCGCGCGCAGAAGGTCGTCGCGTTCCAGCAGTTCGGACGTCGGACCGTCGAAGCGGATCTCTCCCCGTTCGAGGAAGAACGCGTGTTTTGCAAGGCTCATCGCCCTGTTGACGCTCTGCTCGACGATGATGACCGTCGTTCCGCGGGCGTTCACGGTCCTCACCATCTCCATGAGCCGTTCGACCGTCATAGGAGCAAGGCCCAGGGCGAGCTCGTCGATCATGAGCAGACGAGGCTGGGTCATCATGACGCGGGCGAGTGCGAGCATTTGCTGTTCGCCACCCGACAAGGTTCCTGCCTGCTGGTCCAGGCGCGGACCCAGCTCAGGAAAGACCTCGATCGCCTCGTCCATAGCGCGCTTCGCCCGTGAAGTCTGACGGTGGAACGAGTACTCACCGATCCGGAGGTTGTCTCGAACGGTCAACGTGGGGAACGTCATCTTCCCACCGACGAGCAGCGCCGCCCCCTGTTCGATTATCTGCTCCGACTCCAAGTACGTGCAGTTCGTGCCGAAGATACGGATCACACCCCGATACGGGTGGTCGAGCCCTGCGACCAGTCTCAACAACGTGCTCTTGCCCGCGCCATTGGTCCCGAGAAGTGCCACGACCTCGCCTTCGGGGACTTCGAGGTTGACGTCGAAGAGAACCTGCTGGGTCCCGTAATAGAAGTCGAGGTTGTGAATCTGCAGCGCGGGGACGGCACCGCCGGACTTACGTCTTTTTCCTTCGGCGTACCGCTCGAGTACGTCCTCGATCACGAGCGTGATGTCGCGCCTTACGAATCGGGATCCGATTACGAGCAGCACTCCGCCCACCGCGCACACGGGCCCGATCAAAGTGAGGGCGAACGTCACCCCGGCCTGGTCGGCTATCGCCCCGAGCAAGACCGCTCCGGCGAAGCCACCGAAGACGAGGCTGTAGACGCCGAACATCCCGAAACAGATGGCCCGCATTTCAGGAGGTGCTGTGGCGGCGAGCGTTTGGAAGATCGCGATGGAAAGAGGAGCGATCGCCGAGTTCGCGAGGAATTGGAACAGTACGACCATCCAGAGCTTCGGCAAGTACAGCGAGACGGCGAAGAGCCCTCCATAAACGGTGATCGATATGCCTGCGAGGATCAGTGGCTTCTGCGGCGCACGTCGAAAGAGTCGGTCTCCGACCAAAAAGGCGACGGGCAGGCCCAAAAAAGCGGAGAGGCCGATGATCGCGAAGACGTGTGAGCGGTCCGCGGTGTGGAGATGCCAGACCCGCTGGAAATAGAGCGAACCGAAAAGGGGCACTCCTGTTCCGGCAAAGCCCAGGATCGCAACGGCGACCAGCTGGTAGTACAGCGATCGGATCCGCAGTAACCGGGTCACGGCCGAACCGAGAAGGACCTTCGGTGCGTCTTCTTGCTGCGAGGCGATGTCCATCCCCGCTG
>DASPVS010000500.1:0-2812 GCA_035622235.1 Acidimicrobiales bacterium
CGCCTAATGGAACGGACTGCTCGGGAGTTCGAAGAGAGGCGCGCGTGGGTCGACTTCGATACGCTCGCATATGAATCTCAAGAGGGCGAAGTTCCCTATGACATCAACGAGGCTTTCCGCCTGCCTCACGTGCTTGGCGGCGTGTGGCAGGTCGAGGAAGTCAATCTCTCAGCCCTGGGGCTTGTCCTTGCTGGTACCGCGCCTCGAACCGTGCAGCAGATGGCGTCTCTTGCGCGCATATGCGGTGACCGCAAGTACCGAGACCGTGCTTCGGCGATCATCTCTTCGAGCATCCTGCGAGAAGAATATGACTACTCGGAAGTGGACTCTCAGGCAGCGGTACGGCTGATTCAACTTTTGCCTGGGGTGTCAGCTGGAGGTCGTCTGGGCGACGAATGGGAGCTTTCGATTTTTCGCACAGCGCTCGATTACCGGCGCGTTAACGGTCCCGACGATCTAAGAGTCATCCTCGAGCAACAAGCAGAGGACCGGCTTCGGGTGCAGCAGGCTGCCGCCGCAGTAAGTGTTCCTACCTTCGACGCTGCATGGTCGGAAGCTGAAGGACCAGGGTTCCCCGCGCGAGAAGTGGAAGAAGCGGAAGAGGAACCTGATCCTAGGAGTGTGTTTATCGTTCATGGGAGGGACCAAGAAGCGACTGACGCTCTTTGGTCGTGGTTGCAGGATATCGGCCTACGACCGCTGGATTGGTCGGAGCTAGTTTCTCTGACCGGTCAGGGATCACCCGTGATTGCTGACATTCTTGAGCAAGCATTCAAAGTTGCTATCGCGATTGTTGTTCTAATGACACCTGATGAAGTTGTGCGACTTCATGGTGACCTTGTCCAGATTGGTGAGCTTCCCCACGACAGAGAGCCGGGCTTACAGCCTCGACCGAACGTGGTTTTTGAAGCGGGGATGGCATTTGGAAAGCATCCTGCCAGAACGATCATCGTCGAGCTTGGGCGGCTAAGACCCATTTCGGACTTGAGCGGGCGACACACCGTACGACTTGCAACCCAGGATACGCTCAAGGACTTGGCTCAGCGATTAGAAACTGCGGGTTGTCCAGTCGTCCGGACGAATCCCGCCTGGCTAGATGCGGGTCGATTTGCGCATCTCCAGTCAAATGTTCGTTCACCCTTGAAGTTCCATCGCTGGCAATGGCCCTTTTTACGCAAACAAAGAAGAAGTTCTGAAGTCCGTGGCGCCCGCGAGCAGCCCAGGGGATTAGCGAAGAGACCTGGCACCTCGGACGGAGGAGTTGAATAGCTGAACTCACAGTCTGTCGCTACGGTGCACCGTGACAATGCCGTGACATGCCGGAGGTGAGAGTCCGCTTCCGACAAACAGTCGCGCCATCTACCTGGGAAAACAAGTGGAGGCGATGGGACTTGAACCCACGAACCTCTTGACTGCCAGTCAAGCGCTCTACCAACTGAGCTACGCCCCCGGGGGTCCCCACCAACGTATCAGCCGGTCGTGTCTCGGAAGAGTTCCGTTGTTCCGCCGACGTTGAGTCAGACACTTCGTTTCGAGAGTTGAGATTTCAGGTCTCGGGCCACAGCTCCAGCCAACAGCGCAGCCCCAGCCATCAGCGCAGGGCAGCGAGCAGCGCGGGACATAGAACCAGGCAGGGGGCCACGATTCCGTAGACTCTCTGCATGAGCCGGGCCTACGACGTCCAGAGCGTTGAGCGCAAATGGCAACAACGCTGGGCGGACGAGCACATGTACGAAGTCGATGCGGACGATCCCCGTCCTGCGTCCTACGTCCTCTGCATGTACCCGTATCCGAGCGGGCCGGCCCATCAAGGCCATATTCGGAATTACACCTTCGGCGACCTGCTCGTCAGACACCGCACGATGGAGGGATCGGCTGTGCTCTCCCCGTTCGGGTTCGACTCTTTCGGCCTCCCGGCAGAGAACGCGGCGATCCGAACTGGCGAGCATCCGCGGCATTTCACCGAAGCACGGATCGCCGAGTTGAAGGAGAGCGTGAAGGCTCTCGGTGCCGTTTACGACTGGCGTCGCGAGATCAAGAGCCACGACCCGTCGTACATCCACTGGAACCAATTCATCTTCTTGAGATTCCTCGAAGCCGATCTCGCCTACAGAGCAGAGGCGCCTGTCAATTGGTGCCCGGGATGCCAAACGGTGCTCGCCAACGAACAAGTGCTCTCCGACGGAACGTGTGAGCGTTCGGGCGACCTGGTCGAGAAGCGGAACCTGGAGCAATGGTTCTTCCGTACGACCACTTACGCCGAGGAGCTCTTGACCGCACTGGACGATCTCGAATGGCCTGAACGGGTGAAGGCCATGCAACGCAACTGGATAGGCCGTTCCGAGGGAGCCGAATTCGACCTGGTGGTCGAAGGAAGGCCCGACCTCTCCATCCGCGTTTTCACAACGAGGCCGGACACGAGCTTCGGCATGACGTACGCGGTCATCGCCCCAGAACATCCTTTGGTCGACGAACTGACCACTCCCGAGCAGCGTTCGAAGGTCGACGCGATGAAGGTGTTGGCCGCGTCGTCGAGCGACCTCGAAAGGATGGCGGCGGACCGCAGCGCACGTGAACTCGAGAAGAGCGGAGTATTCAGCGGCAGCTATGTGCGCAACCCGTTCAACGACGAGCCGATACCAGTTTTCGTTGCGGATTACGTGCTCATGGGCTACGGCACGGGTGCGATCATGGCGGTCCCTGCCGAAGACGAGCGCGACTGGGAGTTCGCCGAGGTCCATGGTCTGCCGGTGGTCCGAACCGTCGAGCCTCCTGCCGGATTCGAAGGCGGCGCGTGGACGGGCGGTGGTCG
>DASPVS010000501.1:0-11014 GCA_035622235.1 Acidimicrobiales bacterium
CATCGACCAATCGACTCAGCTCTTCCTCGATCGATTGCTCCACGGCGTCGGGGAGCTTGAGGCCGCCGCTAGCGAAAACCTTGATTCCGTTATCGACGAATGGATTGTGCGAAGCGGAGACCATCGCCCCGGGAAGGTCCCTGCGCGCAGCCACCCACGCAACTCCAGGTGTCGGGAGAACGCCGACGTCGATCACATCGGCACCCTCGCTCGCGAGACCCGCCGAGAGCGCCGCTTGCAAAAGCGGCCCCGACTGTCTCGTGTCGCGACCGACCACGAAGCTCTCGGCGGGAAGCACCCTGGCGACAGCCCGACCTAGCGTCAGAACGAGCTCGGCAGAAAGCTCGGCGTTAGCTATGCCCCGGATGCCGTCCGTTCCGAACCGGAGGCCCATGGCCTCTTAACGCTTCGAGTACTGGGGTGCCTTGCGGGCCTTTTTGAGCCCGTACTTCTTGCTTTCCTTCTCGCGTGGATCGCGCGTCAAAAGACCCGCTTTTTTGAGCGTCTGACGGAGTTCCGCATCGATTGCGACGATTGCTCGCGCGATCCCCAGGCGCATCGCGCCGGCCTGACCTGATACGCCTCCGCCGTCGATCGTCGCGTCAATGTCGTACGAATCGGTGAGATTCGCAGCTCGAAGCGGTTCGGACACGACCATACGATGCGTGGCGGAGGTGAAGTACTCCTCGATCGGCCTCTTGTTGACGATGATCTTTCCCTCGCCGGGCCGGAATCGGACGCGGGCCACCGCGGCTTTGCGTCGCCCGGTCGTCTGGCAGACCGGCGCCTGCAATTTCTCCTTGGTCGGCAAAACCCGCTCCTATCCCCTTCTAGTTCTCTGGTTCTCTAGTTCGTGCGATTCCGTGCTCAGGCTTCGGCCCGACGGGCGTTCGGGACGTCGTGTTCCACGGGCTGCTGGGCCTGATGCGGATGATCGGGACCCGCATAAACCTTGAGCTTGTTGATCTGCTGGCGACCGAGCCGGGTTCGGGGAAGCATCCCCCGCACGGACCGGCGCACGACATCTTCGGGGCGCAGCGACATCAGATCCGAGTAACGCTCAGACTTGAGACCACCGGGATAGCCGCTATGACGGTAAGCCAGCTTCTGGTCGGCCTTGCCGGCTGTGAGCACGACCCCGGCCGCGTTCACGACGATCACATGGTCTCCCGTATCGACGTGCGCCGCAAAGGTCGGCTTGTGCTTCCCTCTGAGGATCGAAGCAACCTCGGTCGCCAGACGCCCGAGGACCATGCCCTGGGCGTCGATGACGTGCCAGGTACGGGTGAGGTGCTCGGGCTTGGGCGAAAACGTGCGCACAGGGGATCCTTGGTCTCAGTCGGGGTTCACCCGACCAGGCCGTCGGCGGAAACCCCCCGGGAATGGCCTCCTGCGCTGGGTGGCAGAGGTGCCAGAACCGGCCAACAACGATAGGCGTTCACCGCGGATGCAGCAAGCCATAGGGCCCACAGCTCGGGGGGGGTGTTCCCCTGCGTCTTCAACTCGCTCAGCCACAACACTCCCTCCCTGCTACTTGTTGCCACTACTTGCAGTCACGCGATCACCAGGGGCGAGCAGAGGGTAGGGGTAGGTGCATTCACTCGGGGGTGCTTATGCCCCGAGTGGCGCTTGTGGCACACAGTTTCCATAGGCAAACATCGAGGCTCCCCTGTGGATAAGTGCGCCACAATCGCCACTTCGCTTATAAGCAGGCACGAACAAAGAGCGACGGACACGCACCCACATGCAGCCACCCACATGAGCCACGGACATGCAGTCACCGACATGCAGTCACCGAAGAGCAGTCAGTACCTCACACCCACAAGGCAGAGCCCGTTCGCGGGCGCCGGTTCACAGGCCAAACTCCGATCGCCCGAGGTCAGCAACCAATGGACGTCCGACGCCGGCCGCTTACCCCGCCCCACGTCGACCAGAACGCCCACGATCGAGCGGACCATCTGGTGACAGAAGGAAAGCGCCTCGACATCGAAACGGAGCAAGCGCGAGCTCGAGTCCAGCTCTGGCTCGTCGGGATGCTCCAGTGACCAGCGAGCGTCCAACACGACCCGAGTGATCTTGTCCCCCGGATCGGCTCCTGGTGCCCGCCGGCAAAACGCCCGAAAATCGTGCTCACCGACCAGCGCATCGGCGGCGGCCGACATCGCGCGCAGGTCCAGAGGGCCCTTTACCGTCCACACCAACCCGGAAAGGAGCGGGTCTGGAAACGGGGATTCGAGGACCAGGTAGCGGTACCGTCGAGACTTTGCGCTGTGACGAGCATCGAATCCCTCGGGAGCGGCGTCGACGCAGCGCACGACGATGTCGGGGGCGAGCATCGAGTTCACCGCTTTCTGCAAGGCACCGAGATCCAATCCGGGTGCCACGTCCAGGTGGACAACCTGCCCGCTCGCGTGGACCCCGGCGTCTGTTCGTCCCGCACAGACCAGGTGGGCCAGAGGGTGTCCGGCAAACGTCGATATCGCCCGTGACAGTTCACCTGCGACGGTCCGTTGACCGGGCTGTGAGGCGAATCCCCGAAAATCCTTGCCGTCGTAGGCGACGACGAGCCTGAGGCGCACGGCTCCGGCAGGCGGACCGGCGGATTCCGGCCCCGGGCCTGCGGATTCCGACCCCGGGCCGGCGGGCGTTGGCGCCAGCGGCTCGGGGTCGAACAGGGTCACACCAACTCGATACGAGCCATCGGCGCGCTGTCACCCGGACGAGGCCCTAGCTTCAGGATCCGGGTGTAACCACCCGGACGATCGCTGTATCGCGGGCCTACCTCCTCGAACAACTTGTGAACCATGTCCTGGTCACGTATGAGAGCGACCACGCGACGTTGCCGGTGCAGACCACCTTTGCGGGCGGCCGTGATGCACTTCTCCATCACGGGACGCAAGGCCTTCGCCTTTGCTTCGGTCGTCACCAACGACTCGGCTGCGATGAGCGAGGCAACGAGGTTCCCGAGCATCGCCTTTTGGTGCGCTGGGTCACCTCCGAGGCGGCGTCCTTTCGTAGGCGTCCCCCTCACGTCTGCCTCAGTCCTTCATCCTGAGCGACAGACCGCGCTCGTCCAGGCGCTGAATGACCTCGTCGAGTGACTTCTGGCCGAAGTTTGTTATCGCGAGAAGGTCGTCCGGGGTGCGTTCTACCAGCTCGCCGATGGTGTTGACCTGAGCGCGCTTCAGGCAGTTACGCGGCCGTTCGGAGAGATCCAGGTCCTCGATAGGCAGATCCAGGTCAGGAGAGCCGCTCGTGGTGGTCCCGACCTCTCCGAGCTCGAGCCCCTGAGGCTCCTCCTCGAGGTCAGCGACCAGGCCGACGAGCGACCGGAGCGTGTCGCCGGCCGATGCGAGCGCCTCTCGCGGTGAGAGAGACCCATCGGTTTCGATGTCCAGGATCAGACGGTCGAAGTCGGTCGACTGCTCGACGCGCACCGGCTCCACCGAGAACGCCACGCGGCGAACCGGGGAGAAGATCGAATCGACCGGTATGACTCCGATCGTGCTGGACCGCTTGTTCCGTTCGGCCGACGCGTACCCTCGTCCTCGTTCGACTGTCACGTCGATCGCAAGGCGACCCTTTGCGTTGAGGGTGGCCAGATGCAGATCCGGGTTAAGAATTTCGATATCTGCCGTCAGCTGCAGGTCACCTGCCGTTACTTCACCCGGACCGCGCTTGTCGCACCGCAGCGTCGCAGGCTCGTCGGTGTGAACGCGCAGCACCACATCCTTGAGGTTGAGCAGAAGGTCCGTAACATCCTCTTTCACACCCGGAAGGGTGGTGAACTCGTGGAGGGCGTCGTCGAAACGTATCTGCGTCACCGCTGCTCCTGGGATCGAAGAAAGCAGCGTCCGACGCAAGGAATTTCCGAGTGTGTGTCCGAACCCGGGCTCGAGGGGACCGACGGCAAACCTTTGCCGATGATCCTCTTCCTCACCGAGGGATTCGACGCTTGGGCGTTGGATGATGAGCATTCAAAGGCTCCTCGAGATTTGGGACTACTTGGAGTAGAGCTCGACGATGAGCGATTCGCGCACCGGCTCGTCGATGTGCTCTCGTTGGGGGAGGGTCGCGATTCGGACTTGCATCCTGCCGTCGCCCGGTTCGAGCCAGAGGGGAAGCTGGCGATCGAGGACGTCGAGGTTTCGTCGTACGAAATAGAACTCACGAGCCGAGTCCTTCAGGGACACGACGTCTTCTTGGCTCACCCGATAGCTGGGAATCGTCACTCTTTTCCCGTTTACCAACACGTGCCCATGGCGTACGAGCTGTCGGGCCTGCGCACGACTGGCGCCCCAGGCGGCACGGAAGACGACGTTGTCGAGCCGGAGCTCGAGCAAGCGGAGGAGGTTCTCGCCCGTGATCCCGGGCTGACGAGTGGCCTCGACATAGAGGTTGTGGAATTGGCGTTCGAGGACCCCGTAGATGCGCCGTGCCTTCTGTTTCTCACGAAGCTGCGCGAGGTATTCCGACCCCTGGCGCATGCGGTCGCGACCGTGCTCCCCGGGCGGGTAAGCGCGGCTGTGCCGATCGGTCACCGCCTCAGACACTGGGCACTTCATCGAGTAGCAACGCTCGCCCTTCAAGAAGAGCTTCGTCCGCTCACGCCTGCATAGTCGGCATACGGGTCCGGTGTATCGGGCCATGTTGTTTCGAAAAGCTCCTTGGTCGTCCCGGCTCAGACCCGCCGCCGCTTCTTGGGGCGGCAACCGTTGTGGGGAATGGGTGTCACGTCTTTGATTCCGGCAACTTCGATGCCCGCTGCCGCGAGCGAACGGATCGCCGTCTCCCTGCCCGAGCCTGGCCCGCGCACGAGCACATCGACCTTGCGGACTCCGTGTTCCATCGCGCGCCGTGCCGCTTGTTCCGCGGCGAGCTGGGCAGCGAAAGGGGTGGACTTGCGAGAGCCTTTGAATCCAACATTGCCCGCCGAGGCCCACGACAGGACGTTTCCCTCGTGGTCGGAGATCGTCACGATCGTGTTGTTGAACGAGCTCTTCACGTGCGCGACCCCGTAAGCGACGTTCTTGCGCTCACGACGGCGAGGTCGCCGCGCCGATGCTGCTGACTTCTTGGCCTGTGCCATCAGTGCTTGCGAACCTTCTTCTTACCCGCGACCGTCTTCTTCGGTCCCTTGCGGGTACGTGCATTGGTATGGGTGCGCTGTCCGTGGACGGGGAGGCCCCTGCGGTGTCTGAGACCCTGATAGCAGCCGATCTCCATCTTCCGCTTTATGTCCTGGGCGACGTCACGGCGGAGATCACCCTCCACCTTGAGGTTGGCATCGATGTACGAACGAAGGCGGACGACCTCTTCGTCTGTGAGATCACGTACACGTGTTTCAGGGTTCAGCCCGGTCGCTCCGATTATCTGCTGAGCCTGAGTGTGCCCGACCCCATATATGTAAGTAAGAGACACCTCCAACCGCTTCTCGCGGGGGATATCTACTCCTGCGATACGTGCCATTCCTACCCTCCTCGTGCCCGTCGTGCGTCGTCGAGTCGCCCGCGGTTCAGCCTTGACGCTGCTTGTGCCGCGGATTTTCGCAGATCACCATCACGCGCCCGTGTCGGCGGATGGTCTTGCACTTCTCACAGATTGGCTTGACGCTCGGTCGCACCTTCATCTCTGTTCCTTCACCTTCTGTCTTCCGTCCGCCATCGTCCTATTTTCCGTCCGCCATCGTCTCCAACCGCTTTCACTTGTAGCGGTAAGTGATCCGTCCTCTTGTCAGGTCGTACGGTGTTATCTCCACCTGCACGCGGTCACCGGGAAGGATGCGGATCCTGTGCATCCGCATCTTTCCTGAGCTGTGGGCCAACACCTTGTGCCCATTCTCGAGTTCGACCCGGAACATGGCGTTGGGCAGCGGCTCAACGACCGTGCCTTCGAGCACGATCGCGTCCTCCTTTGGCTTGGGCAGGTGACTCCTCCTAGTTCTTGTCCCGTGGGCACGTCGGGGTGGTCGGGGTGATAAGCCGAACTCCGGTCACGTCAGACGCACCGGTCTCCGACGACAGCCGGCCACGCCGGGGCTCGGGTGCTTGCCGCCGCTTCACCCCGGCCGGGCGGGCCGACTTACCAGCATAGCGGCCCCGAGCGGCTTCGGTCCACCGTCCGCAACGTCGATCCACAACGTCCGTCGGCCGCCCGCCGAAGGCCCGAGACCGACCGGAAACACTGACTTGGCGCCCCAACTGTCGTTGCCTCAGGGCACCGTAAGCACCTCGGGTCCGTCCTCGGTGACAGCGATCGTGTGCTCGAAGTGCGCCGAAAGGCCGCCATCGCCGGTGACGACGCTCCAACCGTCCTCCAGGAGCCGTGTCTGGGGACCGCCGGCGTTGACCATTGGCTCTACGGCGAAGACCATCCCCTCTTTGAGCAAAGGACCCCCACTCCCGGGCCAGTAGTTGGGGACCTGGGGCTCTTCGTGCATGGCAGTACCGATCGCATGACCCACGTACTCGCGCACCACAGAGAAGCCTGCCCCTTCGGCGACCGCTTGAACGGCCCGACCGACTTCGTTGAGGCGGTTGCCGGACCGCAGCTGCTCGATGCCCGCCCAGAGACTCGCCTCTGTGACCTCGATGAGCCGGCGCGCTTCGGGGCTCACTTCTCCAATCGCCATCGTGAAGGCCGCGTCACCGTGGTACCCGTCGACGATCGCGCCGCAGTCGATGGAGAGGATGTCCCCCTCCTCGAGCTTGTAGTCACCGGGTATGCCGTGAACGATCATGTCGTTCGGGGAGGTGCAGATGACAGCCGGGAAGCCCCTGTAGTTGAGGAAGTTGGAACGAGCGTTGCGCTTTTCGAGCACTTCACGGGCCACTGCGTCGAGCTCGAAGGTCGTCGTGCCGGGCCTCGCGGCTGCCCGGGTCGCGGCGTGCATCTCTGCCACTACCCGTCCTGCTCGACGCATCTTGGCAATCTCTTCTGCGTTGCGCCTCATGCCCTAACCCCCGGTCGCCTGCGCTCTTCGACCGCCCTGATGATTCGTCGCAGAACGGCGTCGAGGGCTCCTACGCCGTTCACGGTCGCAAGTTCACCGCGTTCGCTGTACCAGTCGATCAATGGTGCGGTCTCACGGTCGTACAACGTCAGCCGCCTACTAATTGCTTCCTCGGTGTCGTCCTCGCGTTGGACCACCTCACCACCACAGACGTCACAGCTCCAGTTCACCTTCGGCGGCGCGGAAACCGAGTAATTGGTGTTGCAGTCTGTGCACACACGTCTCGTCGCCAGTCGCTTGAGCGCCTGTGCCGTCGGTACTTCTATGTCGACGACTGCGTCCAGCTCACCGGGCGCAAGGAGGGCCGCCAGAACTTCCGCTTGATGGGTCGTCCGGGGGCATCCGTCGAGTATGAAACCGCGCGCCCGCGCATCGGGCTCCGCCAAGCGCTCCGCCACCATTTCCATGATCAGCTCGTCGCCCAGGAGCTCGCCCTCGTCCATGATCTCCTTGACCTTGATCCCGAGGTCGGATCCCGACTTGACCGCCGCGCGGAGCATGTCCCCTGTCGACACGTGCGGCACCACGTAATGGTGCGACAATCGCACGCATTGGGTCCCCTTGCCGGCCCCCTGTTTGCCGAGGACCACGAGCCTGACGCCGGGTACCACCGTCCGACTACTTCAGGAAACCCTCGTAGTTGCGCATCATCAACTGACTGTCGATCTGCCGCATCGTCTCGAGTGAGACGCCGACGGCGATGAGCAGGGTTGTGCCGTAGTAGGGGTACGCCCTCAGATTCCAAAGAGCGAAGAGGAGTGAGGGGAGGACGGCCACCGTGGCGAGGTAGAGCCCCCCTGGCACCGTGATGCGGTTCAAGATGCGCGAGAGATAGCGCTCGGTCGGGGGTCCCGGACGGATCCCCGGGATGTAGCCACCCTGTTTGCGGATGATGTCCGCCTGCTGGTGCGGGTCGAAGGCCACGTACACGTAGAAGAACGTGAACGCGAAGATGAGCCCCCCGTAGACGACCACGTACAACAGGCTCGTCGGTTGGATATGGGCGTTAACCCAGGTGCGGAACCCGGTCCACGGGATGATGTTGGCCAACAGCACCGGTATGTAGAGGAGGGAGCTCGCAAAGATGATGGGGATAACGCCGGACTGGTTCACCTTCAGCGGTATATAGGTGGAAGTGCCGCCGTACATACGGCGCCCAACCACCCGTTTGGCAAATGTGACCGGAATCCTCCGCTGACCCTGTTCCATGAACACGACGCAGACGAGCAACACCAGCGTGAGAGCGACGATCACGCCGAACTTGAGACTCCCGCCCTCGGTGAGGATCGCTGCGCCACCCGCGGGAATGCCGGCGACGACGTTGGCGAAGATGATTATCGACATGCCGTTTCCGATGCCTCGCTGGGTTATCAACTCGCCTAGCCACATGACGAGCGCCGTGCCGGCGGTGAGCGTCAGAACGATGAACGCGGCCTTGTACAGCGTGAAGTTGTCGATCAGGTCGACCCGCGTCTGGCCCCCGAACAGTCCCGCTCCCCCGTTGTGGAACACGTAGACGAGACCCGACGACTGGAGCACCGCCAGACCGATCGTGAGGTAGCGGGTGGCCTGGGTCAGCTTCTTCTGGCCGATCGCCCCCTGTTCACGCCACTCTTCGAGTTTGGGAATCACGGTCGAGAGGAGCTGGATGATGATCGAGCTCGTGATGTAGGGCATGATCCCCAGCCCGAAGACCGCCAAGCGCAGCAGCCCACCCCCCGAGAAAAGGTTGAGGTAGCCCAGGATTCCGGCCTGCTTCGCCTGCTGCTCGAGCTGCTGGACCTTGTCGATGTTGATGAACGGGACGATGATGTTGGTCCCGAGCTGGTAGAGCATGATCACGAACAGGGTGAACAGGACCTTGTTTCGAAGGTCCGGAACCTTGAAGATGTTCTTTAGGCTCGAGAGCACCGCCCCTCCTCGTTGGCCCCTGCCCGGTTACGGGTGCCGAGGCTATCGGTTGCTGAGAGCATTCCCTCGCGCAGGTGGACGCCCGTGGCCGAACGGCAACGGCAGAACCTCCGTCGTTCCACCGCTCGCTTCGATCGCAGCGCGCGCCGACGCAGAAAAGGCATGGGCCTCGACGCGCAACGCCCTGTGAAGCTCGCCCCTGCCGAGCACCTTGACGAGCGCCCCTTTGCGAACGAGCCCGGCGGAGACGAGGGACTGGGGGTTGGCCGTGTCGCCGGCCAGGGAATCGAGCGTGTCGAGGTTGACGACCGCGTATTCGACCCGGAACGGGTTCCGAAACCCCTTGAGCTTCGGAACCCGCTGGGCGAGGGGAAGCTGGCCTCCTTCGAAACCGGCTTTGATGGTGTCCCGGGCGCCTTGTCCCTTGGTCCCGCGACCGGCCGTCTTGCCCCCTTTGCCTCCGGTTCCCCTCGCTACCCGACGCCGCGGGTGCCTCGATCCCGCGGGCGGCTTCAGATCGTGCAGCTTCATGAGTCAGTCTTTCGTTCCTCGGCTCGCGCCCCTCCGGCTCGCCGGTCTCCGAGTGGCGCCTCTCCGGCTCGCCGGTCTCTGGGTGGCGCCTCTCCAGCTCGCCGCTCTCCAGCTCGCCTCGCACTTCGCGACGCCTCGGAACGTTCCTTCTGCGCCAGCGCTTCGGACTCCTCGGCGCTCGTAACTGTGACCAGGTGAGGGACCTTGTTGATCATCGCCCTCACCTCGGGCCGGTCGGGAAGGACCCGCGACCTCCCTACACCCCGGAGCCCGAGCGCGCGCAGGGTCCCCCGGTGCTTGGGCTTCGCTCCGATCGCGGAGCGGACCTGAGTCACTTTGACTGATCCAGAGCTCGTCACGACGCATCCACCTGTTGGAACAGATCGCCTGCGCGCTGGCGCTCCCGATATGCACGGAGAACGCCGCGTGGGGTGACCTCGTCTGGGGCCTTCCCGCGCAGGTTGGCCACTTCTTCCGGACGGCGTAGAGACTTGAGCCCCGCGATCGTCGCGTGGGCCACGTTGATCCCGTTCGACGATCCGAGCGACTTACAAAGGATGTCGTGGATACCGACCATCTCGAGGATGGCGCGTGCGGCTCCTCCCGCAATCACCCCTGTACCGGGAGCTGCGGGCTTCAGCAGCACACGACCGGCACCGGCTTCCCCGATGACGGGATGCGTGATCGTCGAACCTGCCAGGGGCACGCTGAACATGTTCTTGCGAGCCTCCTCGATGCCCTTCTGGACGGCGAGGCCTGCCTCTTTCGCCTTTCCGTAGCCGAGGCCAACCCGCCCGTCCCCGTCACCGACGACCATGAGAGCGGTGAACGAGAACCGACGACCGCCCTTCACCACTTTCGCCACCCGGTTCACACGGATGGTCCTCTCCTCGAAAGGTCCGTCGAGCATCTCAGAACTCCAGTCCTGCTTCGCGCGCCGCATCTGCGAGCGCTGCAATCCGACCGTGGTACTTGTTCCCACCGCGGTCGAAGACCACCCGGGTCACGCCGGCTTCCTTCGCACGTTCTGCCAACAGGCGTCCGACGGCCGCGGCCGCTGGCACGTTGCCTCCCCGGCTGGCACGCAACGAAGCCTCATTGGTCCCGGCGGCAGCGAGCGTCCTACCGAGCGAGTCGTCCACCACCTGGGCGGAAATGTGCCGGGCCGAGCGGAACACGCAAAGACGGGGGCGATCGGAGGTCCCTTCGATTGCCTTGCGGACCCTTGCGTGGCGACGCAGGCGGAGTGCGCGCTTGTTTGAAGTCGTCGTCGACATCGTTACTTCGCCGCCTTGCCGGCCTTGCGCATCACACGTTCACCGAGGTAGCGCACCCCTTTGCCTTTGTACGGCTCGGGTTTGCGGATCTTGCGGATGTCCGAGGCCACCTGACCCACTTTCTCCTTGTCGATTCCCTTCACGATTATCCGAGTCGGAGAAGGCACCTCGAAGGTCACACCCTCGGGCGCGGAAACGACGACCGGGTGAGAGAAACCGAGGGCCAACTCGAGCTCCCGGGGCCCACGAGCGGCAGCGCGATAACCGACACCGACGATCTCGA
>DASPVS010000502.1:0-4129 GCA_035622235.1 Acidimicrobiales bacterium
ATCGAGATGGCATCGCACGCCGCGTTCAAGGTTGCCACGGGTGTCCCCGTCTATTTCTGTGATCCCCATTCCCCATGGCAGCGCGGGAGCAACGAGAACTGGAACGGCCTCGTCCGTCAGTTCCTGCCAAAGGGAACGGACTTGTCAGTCCATTCCCAAAAGGACCTTGACGCCATCGCCGCCTTACTCAACGAACGTCCGCGCAAGACCCTCGCGTGGGAGACTCCCGCGGAACAATTCAACAGACTTGTCGCGGCCACTGCTTGAATCCGCCCGTTCGGTGATCCCGGTCGGTGTCCGCCTGGACTGACGTCACCGGAAGTAGCGCAACCCCGGCAATCCCGCGCTGTCGAGCGACGGCCAAAGCGCCAGGTTCGAACTGTCGTCCAGCAAACCGCTTCTGCTTGCACTATCCGAGACAGTGTTGGTCGACACAGACACCGAGGGTCCCTCGACCGACAATAGGTGGTGATGTGCGATAGGCGAGAGGCGGGGATGATGCTTGCAAGATGGGGAAAGACCTACTCGACCAACGCTGTGCTTGGACAACCCGTCCGAGGTCGCAGCGCAGTTCGTTCTGCGATTGTCCTGTCCTCGGTCGGACTTGTTATCTCAGGAATGGGCTTGCTCTGGACGCCAGCTCCGGCCACAGCCAAGACACCACCACCAAAGATCGTCTCGTTCAAGACCAACCCATCATCACTTTCGAATGCTGGTGGCAAAGTCGAATTGCAGGCCAACGTCCAAAACGCTGTCAGTTGCACGTTCTCTTCGACCAAACCGGTTAGTGGTCTTCCCGCGACGCTTCCCTGTTCAAACGGTACCGTGGCCACCACTGTCACATTCCCCGCCAACTCGGGTACAAAAAGCGTGAAGGACGAGATCGTCCTTGCAGCGACTGGAACGACGACAGTCAAAGCAACGAAGGCCGTTGTCGTCGGGACCAAGCCACCGGTGCCGACGATCAAAAGCATGACTCCTTCGAGTGGATCAATCCTGGGCAACACCCTCGTTTCGATCGTTGGCTCGGATCTTACGGATGTGACTTCGGTCAGCTTTGGAGGATCCTCCGGAATCGGACCGTTCGGAAGCGTGATCAGCATTCAATCTGACTCACAGATCACCGTAACCTCCGCGGAGACTTCCGGACCGGGGATCGTGGACGTCGTGGTAATCCTCGGCAGCGGGACGATGAGCGCCACTACCACCGCAGACCAGTTCACCTACGTCAGCGGTCCCGGTGGGTTCCCATCTGTGATCACGGGCTCGGCAAACGGGGTCTCGTCGATCGACACCCCGGCCATGCCGGAGACGTCGTGGTCGGGAAGCTTCACGCTGGACAACGATGACAGCGCATGCCCAAATGTGACTGGAAATCTCGCGGCCTGCTACAGCGTCACCGGGTATAGCGGAAGCGGCACACACGCGTGGTGGGAGTGGCCCTCGGGCCCGGAAGTATGCACTGCGCCGTTCAGCTTTTCGACGAGCGGTGGACCTTTAGACGCGTACATCGAAATCGACTCCGCGGGCGTGTATCACCTGTACTTCTACATGGAGTATGTGGTCGGTGCAGCAGACTTTGCTGGTTCGTGTTCGAGTGTTCCCAATGCCACGAGTGACAACATCCTCATCGGGCTTGAACACGCAAATGACGGAAGCGACACGATGAGCCCCGATTCGTTCCAGATTGGGCAGACGACACTCACGAGTTCTGGGACGGATGCCGGCGGGGATGGGCTCAACGGCAACGGAATATCGGCTCCAGGGTGGACGACCACAGCGAACTTCACATTCACTTACTGAGTGTGCGAGGCACGCCGATTAGAACTGGTAGTTCTCTCAAAAAGATCTTGACAAATTCTCGATCATTGCTCGCAGCCGAGCGGGATGTGATGGGATGACGGAGCGGAGCCGCTCCCGCTCACGGGTTCGACGTTGTGCGGCGGACTCGACAGCCAGTTCGAGCACGCGAGGCCGGCAATGACGAAGCCTTCTCCGCCTAGGAAACGTCGGTCCTCACCTTCCAATGCGAAACCGAGTGTGTCCACACTCGCGGTTGGGAAACCAACGCAGAAGAAGGGAGGACCGAACGTGTCCAAGAAAGAGTACGTGGGAATCGACCTGCACCGCAGACGCTCTGTGATCGTGCGGGTAAGCGAGAGTGGCGAGAAGCTCGCCACCTACCGACTAACGAACCACCGAGAGCTAATCGCTGGAGCCATAAAAGAAGCAGGCCCTCACCCAGAAGTCGTCTTCGAAGCCACCTTTGGGTACTACTGGCTTGCGGACCTGCTCAAAGAGCTCGGGTGCGTCTTGCATCTCGCGCATCCCTCCGGGCTTCACTGGGAGAACCGCCGGGTGAAGAACGACGAGAGAGATGCTCTCGAGCTCGTGAAAAAGCTTCGCCTCGGAGAGCTCCCCGAAGCCTGGATACCTCCGCCCGAGATCCGTGAGCTTCGGGAGCTCGTGAGATACAGAGCCAAGCTCGTGCGACTTCGAAGTGGCCTCAAGTCACAGGTGCACTCGGTCATGGCGAAGAACGGGGTGCTTCCAACGAGAGAGGACATGTTCGGCCCGGGCGGAAACGCGCAGCTCGACGCCATGGTCCTCCCAGACGCGTACGCAGATCGTGTCGGATCGCTTCGTGGCCTCATCGACCTATATGACCGACAGGTGATGATCACAGACAGAGAGATACATCTCTTGCTCAGAAACGATGCGGGTTATAAAACCCTTCAGAAGGTACCGGGCATCGGGCCGGTCTTCGCGTCGATCTTCGTGGCCGAGATAGGAGACGTAAAGCGCTTCGCGTCAGCGGAGAAGCTTTGTTCGTGGGCAGGTCTCACGCCGAAGCACCGTGAGTCGGACGTGAAGATCTATCGCGGCCGGGTGACCAAGATGGGCTCCCGACTCGTGCGCTGGGCGGCCGTCGAAGCAACCGCTAAGAACCACGGACCCGAGAGGATCAGATCCAACTACTCGGTCATCTCCAAACGCCGAGGAGCGAAGAAGGCACAGGTCGCCGTCGCCCGTCAACTTCTCACGCTCGTCTACTACGGACTGCGGGACGGAGAGATCCGCTCGCTCAAGAAAGAGGCGGCGTGAAGCGGATCGGACACGACCGGACGCGAGTTCGACCTTCGGCATGGCTCCCATCTAGGCGAAGTCGGGAATGTGCTTGAGCCCGTTCGGTCGTGGCCGGATCCCACCATGCTCGGTGACAACACTCGGCGAAGGGATGCCCGGCAGCCGACAACAGGCTGCCCCTCTCACGATCTGAGAGGAACTTTGGTGCGGATCGCAAGCGTCATCGCCCAAAAAGGAGGATCCGAAACGAGATAGCCCGACGTCTTTTTCTGAGTCTGCGCAACTCCTCGCCGGCGTCAAGGCCGAGCCATTCGGTCGCGAAAGCGAGCCTTGACCTCGGCTCGTCGTTAGCGCGCGTCTCCAATCACGACGTTGGACACCTTGGGGTCAGTTTCTGAGAGAAAAAACCTCCCCGACCTCTTGACACGGCCCCACTCCGTCAGGGATGCCGGAGTCGCGCACCTGGGTCGTCGTTTTACTCGTCCCGTATTCGCGGGCCCGCGTGATCAGGATGGGTTCAGCCTCGGCTAACGACCCGAGGACTAGCGCAGACCCGGCAATGTCGAGCGGTACGGTCACGTCCTTATAAGGCCGCGCTCACCCCGTTCATTAAGCAACCGCATCCAGCCAACCTCTCCTGAGCGGCCCATATCAAGTCCCTTCGCGAGGTCGGAGTGCTGACACCGCGCCCCGTACGCACAGATGAACAGATTGGCGGCGTCGACGACCTCTAACTCGGCGGCGTCGAAGGCTGCACCACGCGCTCTCTCGTAATCCTCAACAAAGGCCTGCATCTCTGGCAATGACGGGACAGGGTCGGGGTCGGTGCTGGCCCAATCGGCGCTGAACTGCGCGGCGCTGTTGCCCACCACGACAGGCTCAGGGGCAAGCGCCAGCGAGTCCCAGTCGTAAATTGCCGTGAGGCGGTGTCGCTCGAAACCCAGATTCTGGACTCGCCAGTCAAAGTGGCCCACTACGTCCGGACCGAAGGATGGCGCCAGACGGTGCCTGGCGCTGGCGGCCAGCTCGTCGATCCACTCGG
>DASPVS010000503.1:0-4148 GCA_035622235.1 Acidimicrobiales bacterium
ATCGCCGGCCCGGTCGTCGACGTCGAGTTCCCGCCCCACGGGCTACCGGAGATCAACATGGCGGTGGAGATGGATCTCGTGCTCGAAGGTGAGACCGTCACAGTCACAGCCGAGGTCGCACAACAAATAGGAGAAGGGCGCGTCCGGTGTGTCTGCCTCGAGCCGACCGATGGGCTCACGCGCGGCACGCCTGTGCGCAATACCGGCCGCGGCATCTCGGTTCCTGTCGGCGAAGTCGTGCTGGGTCACGTGTTCAACGTGCTGGGCGAGCCGCTCGACACGTCGGAGATCGGGGTGGTGACCGAGCGCTGGGACATACACCGAGACCCACCGCCGTTCGAGGCGCTCGAACCACGCGCCCAGATGTTCGAGACCGGAATCAAGGTCATCGACCTACTCGAGCCTTACGTCCAAGGTGGAAAGATCGGGCTCTTCGGCGGCGCGGGGGTGGGAAAGACCGTACTGATCCTGGAGATGATCAACCGCGTGGCTACGAACCACGGTGGTGTTTCTGTCTTCGCCGGCGTGGGTGAGCGCACCCGCGAGGGCACCGATCTGTGGCTCGAGATGCAGGAGTCCGGCGTCATCGAAAAAGCAGCGCTTGTCTACGGCCAGATGGACGAGCCGCCAGGCGTCCGGTTGCGGGTCGCGTTGTCCGCGCTCACCATGGCCGAGTATTTCCGCGACGAGCAGAACCAGGACGTGCTCCTCTTCATCGACAACATCTTCCGCTTCGTCCAGGCCGGATCGGAGGTTTCGACCCTCCTCGGTCGCATGCCTTCCGCGGTCGGTTACCAACCCACGCTCGCGGACGAGATGGGAGAGCTGCAGGAGCGCATCACCTCCACGCGAGGGCGGTCGATCACTTCTGTTCAAGCCGTCTACGTCCCTGCCGACGACTACACCGACCCTGCGCCGTTCACGACGTTCACGCATCTCGACGCCACGAGCGAGCTCTCGCGCCAGATCGCATCGCTCGGGATCTACCCGGCGATCGACCCCCTATCGTCCTCTTCGAACATCCTGGCCCCCGACATCGTGGGAGAGCGCCACTACCGGGTGGCACGCGGTGTCCAAAGTGTCCTCCAGCGTTACCGGGAGCTGCAGGACATCATCGCGATCCTCGGGCTCGACGAGTTGTCCGAGGAGGACCGGGTGACCGTCTCTAGGGCGAGAAAGATCCAGCGTTTCCTCTCCCAGCCGTTCAACGTCGGCGAGGTGTTCACAGGACTCAAGGGGATCACGGTTCCGATCGCAGAAACGGTCGAGTCCTTCGAGTCGCTTTTGAACGGCGATCTCGACGACGTCCCGGAACAGGCGTTCTTGAACGTCGGCGGTGCGGACTCCGTTCTCGCCAAGGCGCGCGAGATCGAAGCGGAGAACCAGTAGCGATGGCGACTTTCCCGGCGACGATCGTCACCCCCGAGCGACAGGTTGCGTCCGAAGACGTTACGGCAGTGATCGTCCGCACGGTGGAAGGCGACGCAACATTCTTGCCGGGTCACACGCGATTGATCGGGGCGCTCGTTCCCTACCAGGTCCGCTTCCAACACGACGACGGGACCGAGCTGCACATCGCCGTGCACGGCGGCTTCGTCCAAGTGGACCCGGAACACGTGACGGTCCTCGCGCCGATCGCCGAGCTCGCGGGTGAGATCGACCGCGAACGCGCGGAGCTCGCGCTCGGCGCGGCAGAGGCCCGGCTGGCCGAACTGGGCGCGGCCGGTGGAGCGGGTCGCAGCGGTAGTGGCGAAGAGGACGCGGCCGTCTCCCTCGAAGTCACCGACGCCACCGAGGCAGCAGAACGCGCGCGGCTCAGGCTCGAAGTCGCTGGAGCGGCCTGATCCAGCCTCGCGATCTAGCCGAATTCGATGCGGCTGTACTCGCGGAGCTTGTCGAGCGCGTGCCGGGCGCTCACGAAACGCACCGTTCCCGAACGCGAACGCATCACGAGCGACTGGGTCGTGCAACCGAAATCGTGATAGCGAACTCCCTGAAGAAGCTCGCCGTCGGTTATCCCCGTCGCGGCGAAAAAACAATTGTCACCGCGCACGAGGTCGTCGATGCACAAAACGGCGTCGAGGTCGTATCCGGCGGCCTCGGTCGCGCGTCGCTCGTCTTCGCTTCGCGGCCAAAGCTTTCCCTGCATCTCGCCGCCCATGCACTTGAGCGCAGCGGCCGCGATGACGCCCTCGGGAGTGCCTCCCGTGCCCATGAGGACGTCGACGCCCGAATCCGGCCAAGCCGTTGCGATCGCACCGGCCACGTCCCCGTCGGTTATGAGCCGTATCCGCGCCCCGCTCGCGCGCACTTCTTTGATGAGCTCCGCGTGGCGCTCGCGGTCGAGGATCACGACAGTGATGTCGCGCACCGCCTTGCCCGACGCCTTGGCGACGGCCTCGATGTTCTCCGCGGGGGATCTCCTGATGTCGATCGCCCCTACGGCCTTCGGGCCGACTGCGAGCTTCTCCATGTAGACGGCCGGACCGGGATCGAACATGGTGCCGCGCTCGGAGACTGCGATCACCGACAAGGCGCCACCACGCCCGAGCGAGGTGAGGCTCGTTCCGTCTATCGGGTCGACGGCTATGTCCGTGGGAGGGGGAGAGCCGTCGCCGATCCGCTCGCCGTTGAAGAGCATCGGCGCGTGGTCCTTTTCGCCCTCTCCTATGACGACCAGCCCGTCCATGGTGACCGTCTCGAGAACGACACGCATCGCGCTCACGGCCGCGCCATCCGCTCCGTTCTTGTCGCCGCGACCCATCCACCTGCCCGCCGCCATAGCGGCCGCTTCGGTCACCCTGACCAGCTCCATCGCAAGGTTGCGATCAGGTGCCTCAGAAGCTGGGCTCACAGGCACGACCCTACAGCGCGCCGTGACGCACGGGAGCTGGCCGACGTTCCCCGATCCCCTCACGCGGCGGCGTCATACTGAACCCGTGGAGCAAACCGTAGGCCCGGCGCCGACTCAAGAGAACCGTTTCGTGATCAGGCCGAACGGACCCCTCGAAGGCATCGTCATGGCAGGGGGAGCGAAGAATTCGGCGCTCAAGCTCATGGCTGCCTGCCTGCTCGCCGAAGGTCGCCACGTGCTGTCGGGGGTGCCGCGGATCGTCGACGTCGAGATCATGTCGGATGTGCTCGCCGCGGTCGGCGTCCGGGTCGAACGCCTTCGGTCAGAAGACGACGGCTCCGATCCCGGGGACCTGGTCATCGAGACGCCGCGCACGCTGCTTCCGGAAACCCCGTACGAGCTCGTGGAGAAGATGCGCGCCTCGATCGTCGTCCTCGGCCCGCTTCTCGCTCGATGTGGTGAAGCCCGGATCTCCATGCCGGGGGGCGACGACTTCGGTCACAGGCCGATCGATATGCACTTGAGCGGTCTCGGGTCGATGGGGACGACGTTCGACTCCTCCCACGGTTACGTCCGCGGTGTAGTCGAAGGTCGGCGGCTCGTCGGCACGCGTGTGGTGCTCGAGTACCCGAGCCACACCGTCACCGACAACATCCTCATGGCGGCCGTACTCGCAAAAGGGACGACGATCATCGAAAACGCAGCGCGCGAGCCCGAGGTCGCGGATCTGGCGCGCTTTCTCGTCCGGATGGGCGCGCGGATAGAAGGAGCCGGGACTTCGCGCATCGAAGTGGAAGGCATGGAAGAGCTTCAACCCGCGAAACACCGCGTGATACCGGACCGCGTCGTCGCGGCGACGTTCCTCGCAGCGGTCGGGCTCGCCGGAGGACAGGTCGTGGTGCCGGACGCGCGTGTCGACCACATGGAGATGCTCATCCGCAAGCTCGGTGATGTGGGTGTCGACTGCGCGCAAGGGCCCGAGGGTCTCCGTGTTCAGTCGTCGGGGAAGCTCGTCGGCTCCGACGTGGCCACCCTCCCGTACCCGGGAGTCGCGACCGACTACAAGCCGTTGCTCGTCACGATGCTCAGCGTCGCGGACGGAGTGAGCATCGTCACAGAGAACCTCTTCTACGGCCGGTTCCGCTACGTGGACGAGCTTCGCCGCCTCGGGGCGGACGTTCGGACAGAGGGACATCACGCTGTCGTGCGCGGCGTTCCGCGACTCTCGGGCGCGCAAGTGCGCGCGACCGACGTGCGGGCGGGAGCGGCCCTCGTGCTCGCCGGGCTCGTGGCC
>DASPVS010000504.1:0-4051 GCA_035622235.1 Acidimicrobiales bacterium
TTCGTAAGATCGTGGCTCACGCGATCTATCGTCCGGTACCAGTCACGAGCGTTGCGCTTCGCGATGTTCCGTAGGGTGAGTTCCTGGCGATGCGCCTCGAAATACGTTCGCAGCCTCGGATATGCCGTAAGGTCCACGAGACCACGGCCCTGTTGCCACGGATCAACCAGGTAGTGCCCAGACCACCGCATCTCGCCTGAGCGGGTGTCCGCAGGCATCGCCAATGGCAGAAGACGATCCTCCTCGACCAAGGCGCCGTTGGTCGTGATGTACACGCCATCATTCCCAGTTGCGACCCCGATGCCAACCCTCGTTCCGGTCGTCGAGTCCTCCAGCGGGTGGAATCTCTCCTCAAGACGCTGGAGGATCGTAAGTTTTGCTGGCTCGACGGACGGCCACGGCGAATGACCTCCAAACCAATATTCCAACCGAGTTGCGCTGAACCCGGCCAACGATTTGATTCGATCGTCCGCAAGATCGACCAGTAGGTCCGCCAATGGGCGTCCGTTTCCGGCCGGTCCGGCCGTTGCCCCCGCATTGGCTACTAAGACGGGTCCTTGCGCAGCTCGACGAATGACGATAACGGCCGGGTACGCGGATACGTCGTCCTCAAATGCGGGTGCGTTGTGCATCTCGATTACGACGTCCATGGCGTAGAGGTTCGCAACGAGCCGCCGGAGTTGCGCGCCGTAAGCCGAACGCATCCATCGGTCAGCGCAAATAAAGGCAAGAGCGCCACCGTCGGCGAGATGGCGGAGCCCAGCCTCAATGAACCCGATGTATATGTCGCAACGGCCCACCATCGTGGGGTACAGCTTGCGGTAAACAGCGAGAGTTCTCCCTGGCAGATCGTCATACCTGATGTACGGCGGATTGCCGACGACGAGGTCGGCCCTCCGGTCTCTGCGCGACTCAAGAAGAAAGTCGCCGACCGTTACCCAACCCTCGGCGATTGTCCGTGCTGTCCCTTCGTTGACTCCCCGATGCCCAAGCTCCTTCGCGGTGAGGTCGATCGCGTGCGCCGCCGACCGTTGGTCGAGTTCGTATGCATGGATAGCCCCTCGTGCGTCCGAGAGGGGCCGCTTGTGTAAATCGAGAGAGTCGAGGAGCCGCCCGATCATCGGCAGGAAAAAGGCTCCTGCCCCGGCGGCGGGTTCAACAGCATAAAGAGCTGCCAAGTCCTGGTCCGCACGGTAGCCAGCCAAATCGAGAATCAGATCGACGACCCACTTCTTTGTGAAAACGACACCCTTCGGTTCCGGCAGGGACGTCAGGCCCTCGCGATCGAGAACCTCATCCTCGGTCGAGAAAACCGGATCAAGGCCGACGTTCTCCAAGCCGAGGTCAAGTTGCGTCTGGTGGGCAGTCATGATGTTTCACCGTTACAGGCGCACCGACGAGCGCCCCGACTATGAGCGGATAACCTCAGCGTGGTCACGCATTGATGTTACGAGAAGGGTATCAATGCCCTGGAATATCCGCCCTGACCGGGCAGGTGCGCAAAACCAGAGCCAGGCGGCCAGATCCTCACCCGACCCACCAGTTAATCGAGCACACGAAGCCCAGAGCGACTCGGAAACAGGCTGATCACTGCGTGCCGGGCGCGGAGAAGTTCCTCGACATGCGGAACGATTCCTTGATCCATGGGGGGATGGTAGGGCAGTGACCTTCGAGGGGTTCGGGACCATTGGATCCGAGACGAACAATCCGGGCTCCTTGGCTGGAGCCCAATAGTCTCCGAGATGCCCTTCTTCCCAGCTCAGGCGTTCATCCCGACAGCGGGGTTAAGTGAACTCACGAGAGGAGTTTTGTCTTCTTAACCGGCCGATTCCTCCGGTAGGAGTGTGAGCGTCGATCCACGGCTGCCGTCGTTTTGTTGCGAGCCCAAGATCCGCACAGTCGATCCGAGCACGGCCGCTGCTTCACGATCTTTCTCCGGCAGTGCCTTTGCATACCTGTCGAGGGTCATCGTGGCCTGAGAGTGGCCGAGTCGATTGCTAACAGTCTTGATGTCCACACCCGAGGCGATTAGCTGGGTGGCCGAGAAGTGGCGGAGGTCGTGGAAACGGAAGGCCCATCTATCCTTCTCGGGCAGGTCCTTGCGAGTTGCCTTTCGCTTCGTCTTCCTGAGCCTCTCAAGGGCTGGCTTCTCCTGAAGCGCACACAACGAGGAGAACCGATGGGTGAGCGTGTCCGGTCCGACAGGCCGTCCCCCGTTAGCGTTGAAGGACAACACGTACGGATCGTCCACGAGTGGCGATTCAGCCCGTTCTGCTAAATCGGTCATGTACTGCCGCCGGACTCTGAGGACATGTATGCCCAACTTATCCAAGGCCAAGGTGCGGACCTGATGTGTCTTCGTCGGTCCTTCTCGAACCTTCCCATCCACTACAGATACCGACCTGGCGATCCGGATGGTTCCATTTACAAGGTCAACATCCGACCATCGGAGCGCACATAACTCACCACGCCGAGCACCAGTAAGAGCGGCGAGAGCGATGGCAGTTGCGAGAACTGGGTCCTTCTCTTCGGCTGTGCGATGAAGTGTGTCAACTTGATCGGGAGTCGGGACGTTCATCGGTGTTGCCCGCAAAGGCGGAGGTGATGCACGACGAGCTGGTGAAGACTCGATCCATCCCCAACGCTCGGCTTGGTGGAGGACGGCAGAGAGGATGGCGTGCAAATGGTGTACCGTCGCCTCGGAGAGGCCCTTGTCGAGCCAAACCCGATACCAATAATCCAGCACCTGAGGCTTGAGGGCGCTCAAGGTCAAGTGTCCCACAGCAGGGCGGATGTGCTTCTGGATCTTGTGCCTGTACTCCCGGATCGTCTTTGGTGAATGGGTTGGTTCGATGTGCTCCAGCCACCTGTCAAGAAGCTGATTCACCGTGACTGTCATGTGGTCGAAGCGACCAGCCTCCACCTCGCCAACCAGGTTCCTTAGCTCACGTTCAGCAACACGCTTAGTCCCATGCACGGTGCGGCTTATCTGACGTGCTGGTCGGCCAGTAGCAGGATCACCTCTAACGTAGGCACGTATGCGGAAAACGCCTGGTGAGCGTTCAGTTACGGTGCCCTGGCCGTAGTGCGATCGACTTCCCATGGAAGGAGGCATCGACGAAACTAGACCAAGACTTGACCAAGGAACTTTGCCAAAAGACAAAAGTCCTGCAAGCCCCCGTAGCTCAGAGGATAGAGCGTCGGTTTCCTAAACCGTGCGTCGCAGGTTCGAGTCCTGCCGGGGGCGCACTGTACAACTGACGCATATCCCTTAACGCGGGGTCGTCTTCTGCTTTAGGCGTTCGTAGGGCGTCTGGCCCCCTAGCGATCCGTGAGGTCGAGCGTAGTTGTAGTAGTCCTCCCACTCCCGGAGCCTCTGAAGCCGCAATCCAGAGAAGAGAGATCGTAGGACCCGAGCAATGCTCGACGGAAGGCGACCGGACAGTCGACCCCGACGGTGGCCTCTCCGGGTCGCCCGCGACCTGATCAATCCACAAACGTATTCCCTTCAGAGAGACAAGGCCTCGCTTCGACCCACCCGCTTGGCCGTCGACCGTCCTGGTACTACGAACTGAATGGTCGACACAGGACGAGTTGGGACGGTGAGACGTCAAGCACACACCGCCACAGTCTCGATCGCGTTGTCGGAAGCTGGCTTCGTCTCGCTACCTTTCGGAGTTTTACTCGTCTGACCGGTGGAGGCGCTTGGCCCGACGTTCGTGTTGTTCTCTCACCTTGAGACGTAGACCCACGGAACAACACGCAAGATGACCACACAGAAAGCGGTTGCGATTTCGGCAGTGGATTGAGTGGCAGAGAGGACTCCTCGGAGCGTCCGGATGATCTAGAGCCCTGACCAAAAGGCAAGTTGTTCATTTGTTGCCACCTTGATTCTGTGCTCGCGGCGAGAATGTACGACCGCAGGGAGATTGGCAAGGTAGTTGTGAGGCGACTTGTCGTCCTAAGCCACCTAAGCGACTCCCGCTTCATCCGTCGTCGCTCGGCCCTTCGCTCCTCGCATCGGTCTACCGAGACATCGACTACGGGCAGG
>DASPVS010000505.1:0-2629 GCA_035622235.1 Acidimicrobiales bacterium
GAATCGCCGAGCGAGGCGATCCCTGTTCCCCGCGAAAGACTCGCCGCCGCCGGTCCGAAGACGTCTCTGCCGTCGAAGGTCGAGCTCTTCGGTGTCATGGGCGAAGCTTCGAGCTCGACGGCCCGTCGGATTCCGCCGAGAAGCTCTGCGGCCCAAACGAGAAGCCCGTTGTCCGGTCCTAAGAGGTGCCGTGGTCCCCTATCGTCGGCGGACTCGAGGGCGATAGCCCGTCGAGCGGTTCCCACCCCGGGGTCCACGACTGCGAGAACGATTCCGGGGCCGAGGTGTGGCGCGCACCGGGCGAGAGTCAGAGCCCCTGCCCTCACGTCGAACGGAGGGATCGCGTGGGTGAGGTCGACAGTTGGCACTCCCGGAGCATCACGAGCCAGAACCGCCCGCACCACACCGGCGAATTCGGCTGACAGCCCGTAGTCGCTCATGAAGTAGAAGCACCCTGGCCCGTACACCGTGTCTCCTTCCCTCTCCCCCACGGTGCTGGCTCGGTACCTCTTTCGATCTTCGCTGCCTCGGGCGCCTGGTCTCGATGTCCTGCTCGAGCGGCCCGGCTTGGTGTTTCCGCGGAAACGGCCGACTTGGTGTTTCCGCGGAAACGGCCGGCTGAGTGTTTCCGCGGAAACGGCCGGCTGAATCGATTCGATCAGCCGGCTTGCGTGTAACGCTCCGACAGATACCGGTTCACATCGTCCTCACGGAGCCTGAAGGACTTCCCTACCCGGACAGCCGGCAGAGCGCCCGAGTTGATCAGCCGGTACACCGTCATGCTCGAGACCCTCAAGGTGCTCGCCACCTCGCGGACCGTCAAGTACGTGGAGCTCGTTCCGTTGTCGCTGATCAGTGGAATCACCCCTCTCCGCCTGTTGCGACTGTACGCCCGTGTGACGCATGTGGAAAGTGGGACGTCGACCTGCCGTTCAAGCGGCTGGGTCAATTGGCCAGTTCGGCCGACCGCCTGGACGCCGCCGCCACGGCCTCGAAGAAAGCGGAGCGGACGGCTCTCGCCTCGAGAACCCGGATCCCTTCCGCAGTGGTTCCCCCCGGCGAGGTCACTTGAGCCCTGAGCGCCTCCGGGCTTTCTCCCGACTCGGCCAACATCCGCGTGGCCCCATTCATGGTGCCGATCGCGAGCTTCTCGCTGACCGGCCTCGGAAGGCCTGCCAGGACACCCGCTTCGATCAAGGCTTCCGCAACCAGGAACACATACGCAGGTCCCGACCCCGAAAGACCCGTCACTGCGTCGAGCGACTCTTCGGGGACTCGCACGACCTCACCTACTTCGCCCAATAGGCCCTCGGCCCACCGAAGGTCGTCTTCGGTGGCGTTCGAGCCCCCGGAGAGAGCCGATATACCGTGCCCGAGGAGAGCCGGGGTGTTGGGCATGGATCTCACCACCACAGCCCTCTTTCCCAACCACGACTCGAGAGACGAACAGCGGATCCCGGCCACTACGGAAAGAACCCTCCGGGCTCCGCTCGACGCGAGCTGTCTCGCCGCAACCTCCGCATCCTTGGGTTTGACGGCGAGGATCGCGTCGCCGGCCTCGACCACTCGAGGCGATAGCCGGACGTCCGAGAGTTGTCCCAACTCTGATTCCAACTCCTCACGTCGGCGGTCATCCGGCTCGACGATCAGTAGCTCCGAGTAGTGGCGCCGTTCAGAGGGTTGGTCTTCGTGTCCCTCGGCCTGTTCTCGAGCGCGGTCCACGGCACCATCAGGAACTCGACCGTCGCCAGGACCTCGACTCCTCGATGTCAATCCCTTGACGAGAGCAAACCCCATCCGTCCGCCGCCCACGACGACGAGGGTCGGGTTGTCCCCGGGCTGGTCCCCCATGCTGGGGAGGCTACAGGCGACCCGAGTCGGCGAGCCCGAGGAACCCTACGGCTCGGCCGCACTTCCCCGAACGACCGCGCCCGTGTGCCCCTCGGGCCACGCCGTTGCGAACCCTACGCCAACAAGACCCGCACCCTCGCTCGAGTTAGGGGCGTTTTGCACGATCGAATCAACGACTCGCCGAAGAACGCCTGTATCTACCGGCAAATCCGATGCTCATGGCGGTGGGAAAAAAATCGTCGACATACGCGAGCGAGCCTCCGACGATTCGATCGAGCTCGTCATCGGTAACCGACGAGACAGGTAATTCACCCACGACGTAGACGGCGTCTTCCGCTCCGAGAGCGAAGCTCATCTGATGTAGCTCCGCGTTGCGCCTCAGCAGATATTCGAAGGTCTCCCCGATGTTGACCTCAGGTGCGGGCATCATCTGGGCTTCGTGGTGAAGGGTGCGTTGTCGGATGGTGAGCCAAACGGTCACGTAGTCCTTCTCGATGCCTCGTAGTCGCAGGTACCAGCGATCGAGGTCCGGCTGATGGTCTACAGCGACGAGCGCGGCGCCCTCGGCGAGTCGCGCCGAGCACCAAGATTCGATCGTCGCCATGCAAAGGGCGCGCTCATTTGCACTGGCGATCTCCGCGATACCCACGATCAGCGGTGGTTCACGATCTGCTGCGGTTCACGAGCGGCGACAGCAGTCGAGCGGCGACAGTCGGCGATCAGCGGCAGCCGACAAGCGGTTCGGCGCATAACTCCTCGTAAGTCGCTCGTAACAGCG